>NZ_JABXWD010000410.1 GCF_019173545.1 Candidatus Magnetobacterium casense
CATGATAGAGAGGTGGCAAAGCAGTTGGCAGGCCAGAGACATTGAGATGTACATGGGTTTTTATAGCCATGCGTTTTACTCCGACAGTATGAATCGTAAGCAGTGGAAAATTCACAAGAACGCCTTATTCAAAGGAGCCGGGTCTATAAAAGTTGATATCGGCGATATCCATATAACCCCCCTGGAATCGAGGAAGGTGCAGGTGACCTTCAGGCAGCGCTACAGCTCAGACTCCGTATCGGACAACGGCATAAAGACACTCATACTGGAGGGTTGCCCCGGTGAGTACAAGATTGTCTCTGAGGGCTGGCGTGCAGGATAGGGATTGTAGGGTTGAACTTACATGGCAAGGAGGGCGGTGTACGGCAGGGGTGCCTCACCCCCTCTACCCCCTCCTCAGACCTCCACTTGACCCCATAATATCTTACAATTATGTGACTACTTCATCACAGAAATATTTACTTTGACAATGTCACATTATAAGTAAACATGCAGATTGTCTGAACCAGGATTGCACGGATGAAACCAGGTGCGACCTGGAGCGGGAAAGAACAGGAGAAAGATATAACGCCTTCTTTAACATAATCCTGATAACCCCTATTGTCAGACAGCTCCTTACAGTCGCCGGGCCGTTAAATCGTGGTTCAGACATCTTTGGTTGCAGAGATTGGAATATGACATTGTCAAATTAATCATGGGCATATAAAAATATGCAAGGAGGTCTACGCATGACAGATAAGAGCAACATTGAGGTATTGATGGCGGAGGGCAGGTTGTTTCCACCTCCCGCCGAATTTTCGGAGAAGGCCTGTATCAAGGACATGGACGAGTATGAGCGATTGTACAAGCGGTCTGTTGAGGACACCGAGGGGTTTTGGGCTGAGATGGCACAGACCCACCTGCACTGGTTCAAGGAGTGGGATACGACGCTGAGTTACGACCTCACCAAGCCATTCATAAAGTGGTTTGAGGGTGGTAAGCTCAACGTCTCTTACAACTGCCTGGACAGACACGTCAAGTCCGGCTACAAGAATAAGGCCGCCATTATATGGGAGTCCAACTACGGCATCCTGAACAAGACCTACACCTACCAGCAGCTCTACTACGAGGTGAACAAGTTTGCCAACGTCCTGAAAAGGCACGGCATACAAAAGGGCGACAGGGTGATGATCTACCTGCCCATGGTGCCGGAGGTCGTCATAAGCATGCTGGCATGTGCACGTATAGGGGCGATACACAGTGTTGTCTTTGGTGGTTTCAGTGCGCAGTCTCTCAGGGACAGGATTATAGACTGCCAGGCCAAGATGCTGATCACCGCTGACTATGGCAGCCGTGGTGGCAAGCTCGTCCCGCTTAAGAGCAATGCCGATGAGGCCGTTGAATACTGTCCTTCGATCGAAAAGGTGATCGTCGTAAAGACCCAGACGTCGGCCCCAACCACGGTATCAATGAACGATAAACAGGGTATGCGGCGGGACTTCTGGTGGCATGAGGAGATCAATGACAAACAGATAACACACTACTGTGAGCCTGAATGGATGGATGCCGAAGACCCCCTGTTTATACTCTACACGTCGGGGTCAACGGGTAAGCCCAAGGGTGTTCTGCACACAACGGCGGGCTATCTGCTCTATACGCAGTTGACGTTTAAGTGGATATTTGACTACAGAGACGAGGACGTCTACTTTTGTACGGCGGATGTGGGTTGGATAACCGGTCACAGCTATATAGTCTACGGGCCATTAAGCAGTGGCGCTACATCGCTCATCTTTGAGGGCATTCCCACCTACCCTGACCCGGGCAGATTCTGGGGCATCGTAGAGAGATACGGTGTTAATATCTTTTACACGGCTCCCACGGCCATCAGGGCGCTCATGAAGGAAGGAGACCAGTGGGTAAAACAGTACGACCTGTCCTCGTTGAGGCTCCTGGGTACGGTTGGCGAGCCTATAAATCCGGAGGCCTGGATGTGGTATCACAACGTGGTGGGCAGAGGGGAGGTGCCGATCGTGGATACCTGGTGGCAGACCGAAACCGGAGGGATACTGATCACCCCGCTGCCGGGGGCAATGACGCTTAAACCCGGATCGGCATCAAAACCGTTTCCTGGTATTGTCCCTGCCATCTTAAAGGAAAACGGTGACCCTGCCGGGGTCAATCAGGGGGGATATCTCGTGATCAAAAAGCCGTGGCCTGGCATCTTGCGCGGCACGTATGGCGACCCCGACAACATTCGGATCAGGGACGTCTATTTTTCAAGGTTTAAGGGCGTATACTTTACCGGCGATGGCGCCCGTTGCGACGAAGACGGTGACTACTGGCTGATGGGCAGGATTGACGACGTCATAAACGTCTCCGGCCACAGGATCGGCACTGCCGAGGTGGAGTCGGCCCTGGTAAGCCATGAGGCCGTGGCAGAGGCCGCCGTCGTAGGCTTCCCGCACGACATCAAGGGAGAGGGACTCTATGCCTACGTCACACTCAAGGAGGGGTATCAATCCTCAGAGGAGCTTAAGGGCAGACTCGTTGAACACGTCAGGCATGTCATAGGGCCTATCGCCTCACCGGATAAGGTGCAGTTCTCCCCGTCTCTGCCAAAGACCAGGAGCGGTAAAATAATGCGCAGGATTCTCAGAAACATAGCAAAGGGTGAACTCGAACATCTCGGCGACACAAGCACCCTGGCTGACCCCATGGTCGTGGACGACCTCGTCAAAGGGAAACAATAAAAGAAAGGTAATAGTTCACCCCCCTAAGAAGAAGGAAAGAAAGGGGCGGTTTGTGGCAGGGGTGCCCCACCCCCTCCGCCCCCCTTCAGAACCCCCTGCAAGGGGGC
>NZ_JABXWD010000411.1 GCF_019173545.1 Candidatus Magnetobacterium casense
TGCAGACCATGCCTGTTATCTTTACATTTTTCTTTGCCATGATAAACATCTTTCCTGATAGACCTGCTGCGTAAAGACGAGGCCGCGGGTGAATTGCTCCAAGAACTGGACCTGGATGATCTCAGGATACCTGCTGTCGCAGTCATGGAGTTGTGGGAGGGCGCCATCTGCAGCAAAACCACCTCGCTCGAGAAGATCAAAGTCGACGAATTATTGGAAGCGTTCACCATCTATAACCTTGATGGCGCCGCAGCCAAGCAAGCCGCGGAAATCAACAACGCCCTCAGGCATGCGCCCCTGGAAACAGAGGATGTCATGATTGCAGCCATCGCGCTCGCGCGCGGCGAGAAACTCGTTACATCAGACGCCCATTTCGCCAGGGTGCCGGGACTTCGGGTCCTAAAATATTGAGAATGAACCCGACTGGAACACAACGAATCCCGGCTCGCATCAATTCTTCTTTTTCCAGCCCAGCAGGAATAAACCGCCTATGAAAAGGAACACCACGCTGCCGATGATCAAAATAGGATTGGACTTCCCGCCGGACGACGCCGCCAACGATACTATCAGTCCTACGACACACGCCGCTCCGGATAGCAAGAAAACAACTGCGCCGACCAGATCGTGCTTCCACGACAGCCACAACAAGGCAAACAAGAACAGCGACGGGAGATTATGCATGAACAACGCCAATGCTATCTCTCCCGCGCCTGACGCCCCGTCAAAGACGTCGAACGAGAAGATCACCAGGAACAATGCGAACACCAACAGGATTATCCTCGGCGTCCAGAAGATGAACCTGCCAACCTTCTTTTTCATAGAGACACAGAAGAGCAAGGGGTATAAAAGAGTGAGCCCAGCCGGCATGTGTGCCTGAACATACGGTGACTAAGAAGGCACGGCAAGGAGTTTTCCCCAGGGTTCAACGAAGCGAAGCTTCGTGAACAAGAAACCCGAGGTTTCTTTGTTTTTTCTGCGCGAGCAGAAAAAAGGCTGAGCCCAGCCGGAATCGAACCGGCGACCTTCTCGACGTCAACGAGACGTTCTACCACTGAACCATGGGCTCGGAGCGAGCGTTCCTGCTCGTTGCGTCGTACAACCGCCGGCCCTTATTTAAACGTTACGGGTCAGCCGTAGAGCGCTCTCACGCCGGCCTTGTCGCCTGTCTCGAGCGTCCGCTTCTTGGTCTCGCCCTCTGTCGCGTAGCCGTACATGGTCTGCTCTCCGCACTGCGAGTTGTAGAGGTCGGAGAGGCCCACGCTGTGGCCGAGCTCGTGCGTGGCGATGTCGTCAAAGTCCATCTTCAACGTCTCGCCTGCCAGCGACCAGTCGAAGTCGGTCTGGTCATACACCTGGTCCCACTCGGAGAGCACCCGATTCCGCGACGGGCCGCCGAACACGCCCCAGACGATGGTGATCGCTATGGCGCCAGGGTCGTCGATGGTGCCGAAATAGACCTCATTCTTGCCGTCAGGCGCGGCAGTGTCTGCCACAAGCGAGACGTTCGTCGCTGAACCCGCGCCAAGGATAGTCCCCCGCACGACGTTCCAGGTCTGCACGTCGTTGCTGAACTGCGACACGACAAGCGCAGGATCAAGGCCTTCGGCGTTGACCGGATTGATAAGATACGGTTCGACCGACTTCCATTTCGCGCCAGCGGCAAGGAAAGAGTAACAACCCGCCGACGGGTCGGTCTTGCCGCAGTCCACCGGGCATTTGCTCGCGGACTCGCCCTTCTCGCACATGCCATTGCCGCAAGAAGCGGCCTTCGCTTCCTTCCTGTGGACGATGACATAACCCTGGACTGGCTGTCCGTTATCAGTGGCTTCGCCAAGATAATACACATCAGGCGCGACCTGCGCGTCCTTCGGGAACTTCACAGACTTCGCAGACGCTATCGTAGACAGTGCAAGCACGAGCAATACCAACAACACCAACTTTTTCATCGTACATCCCTCCTGAAAGGCAGGTACGGGTCCCTTCTATAAAAAATATGCCTTAGTCTGGCCGTCCATACTGCTGCGCGAGCATGTCGTCGACCGTCTTCTTAACGGCAGAGAACGAGAACGACTTCTGCAGGAAACGCGCCTTATTGTTTTCCCCCCAATACCTGCGTCAGCGCCTCGTTGTCTTCTCCGGCATACCCGCTCATGAACAGGACAGGCACGTTGCGATACTCCCTCATCCCGCGATACATGGCGACACCATTCATCTTCGGCATGAGGACGTCGGTGACGACAGCACCTATGTGCGTGCCGTTGCCGGCATCTGCCACGAACTTCGCCAGTCCTTCCTCGCCGTTCTCCGCTGTGATGACCGTGTAGCTATCCTTGAGGACATCACACACCAAAAAGCGGACGAGGGATTCGTCATCGACGACCAGCACAGACGGCGTCAATCCCACTTGTCCCATCCTGAAGGACCGACTGCGGCAGCCATCGATTCCGCCTGCTCGGCGTTGCGCTTGGCAGTGAATCCCTGCTTTATCTGCTTGGTGTACGGACCGCCTATACCCGTGTCCTCAGGCGCGCTCGCAAGGTCATACCCGCCACGCGACTGCTTCTCGCCCGTCGGCAACTGCACGTCGAGATAGCGCTTGATCTCACGTTCGATGTTGCGCAAGAGCGGCTCGTCCTGCGTGGTGAGGAAACTGATCGCGTCGCCCTCTTCGCCCGCACGTCCCGTACGCCCTATTCTGTGGACGTAGTCCTTGGGGTTCTTGGGCAGGTCGTAGTTGATGACGTGCGAGACGTCGTCGATGTGCAAGCCACGCGCCGCGACATCAGTGCAGATGAGGATGCGGCACTTGCCTGCCTTGAAGTCGTC
>NZ_JABXWD010000412.1 GCF_019173545.1 Candidatus Magnetobacterium casense
AATGAGCCTCTGGAGCGTATTGGTATTTCGATTGAACAGGTCGTACAACTTCACCCCCAGGGCGACACCTGCCTCCTGCTCGGTACGCCAGCGGTTTTGGCGCGTCTCTGCCAGGAGCCTGGTAAGCTCATCCTCGGCGACCTGATGGGATACGGCGTCGTGATGGGACGAATCGCCGCTGACATGCACCGTCCGCTGCCCGTTGACCGCATCCGATATCTTTAAGGTGATGTCGGCATTATTGTTGTCCCCCATAAAGCAAATCCCCCAATTATAGAATAGCGAATGTATCTTAATGATAACGGATTGCAGATTACGGGGTCAAGGGGGCTGGCCCCCTTGCAGGGGGTTCTGAAGGGGGGCGGAGCCGCCCTTTTTTTTTTCTTCGGGTCAAATGCGATTGTCTTCCTCTCCCCTGATGGCGTCCGTATATTCTGCCAACATCCTGTCTCTGCCGATGGCGCAATCGATGAAGTCCCAGGGGAGCGGCTCGGCGGGGTCTTTCTGACGGTGGATGTAGAAATCGACCGATACCCCGGCCATCTTACACGCCTTCTTCCAATTCGGTTCCTCGTTCATCAGCTCAAGCACCCTGGAAAGCCTCCTGTCGCCCACGGACAACACCCCCTCCAGATAGGCGTATCTCGCAACGTCGTGAAACACCTTAACGTTGTCCGCCTTCAGACCGTCCCTGATAAGCCGCATCCGATGCTTTACCGTCTGCGTCGTGGCCATCGGATGCCACTGAAAGGGCGTCTGCGGCTTTGGCACGAACACGCTGATGCTCATCACGATATTGGTACGCTTTGTCAGCCCCCTTAGCTCCTTTACAAGTGTCACACTCTCAAGGACGTCTCCATCGGTCTCCGTAGGCAGGCCGACCATGAAGTAGAGTCTGAGGGTTTGTATGCCGCCATTAAAGATAAGGGTTGCCGTTTCGATGATGTCCTCTCTGGTGATCTGCTTGTTTATCACACGCCTCAGCCGTTCGGAGCCGGTCTCCGGCGCCAGAGAGACGCTGTTCTTGCCGCGCATCAGCGCTAGAATCTCAACCGAACGCTTGCTTGCCCGCAACGACGTGATCGAAAACTCAACCCCCTCCAGCGTCAGGACATCCCTGATGTGCGGATAGTCCGTCAGAGAGGCCCCGATAAGCCCCACTCTGCCGCTACACTGCCGTGCGAGTTGTACCTGCTGTGTTACGGCCTCAAGCCCCTTCTTGCGTGGCGGACCGTAGATGCTCCTGACGGCACAGAACCGACACCCCCACGGACATCCCCTCATGGCCTCCACCAGGTACATCGACGAAAACTCGGTCTGCGTCGTGACGATCTGCCCCGTAGGCGGCAGGGCGTTGAGGTCACTGACGTAGCCGCGCCTGATGACATCCGGATAACCTGGGGCAGTAGTCGTCCTATGGCTGATTATGCCGTCGTCGTGGTAGTTGACGGTGTAACGGGAGGGCACGTATATGCCGTCGATGCCACGGATGTTGTCAAACAGTTCGTTCCTGTCGGCGCTTGCCCTGTATGCGTCAATGAAGTCGTCGAGCATCGCCTCGGCCTCGCCTATGAAGACCGTATCGATAAAGTCACTCAGCGGCTCAGGGTTCAAGAGCGCACAGGGGCCACCCATAATCACCAGTGGGTCTCTGCGCCCTCTGGCGTGTGCATGGATGGGCAGGTGGGCAAGTCTCAGCATCTTTAACAGGTTGGGATAGTCGTTTTCAAAGGACACGGAGAAGGCTACGATGTCAAACCCGCTCAGTGGGGTGATGGACTCCATGCTGTACAGCGGCGTGCGGGTACGCAACAACTCATCAATTGTCTCCGATTGTGGCAGAAACGCCCTCTCACAGACGACGTCGTTGCGTGCATTAAGGAGGGCGTAGACAAGCCTAAACCCCAGGTTTGACATCCCCACGTAGTACGTGTTGGGATAGCACAGGCAGACCCTGACCTTGCCGCCATGTTCCTTGTATACCGTACCGGTTTCACTGTTGAGCAGTGACCTTGTCTGTTGGAGCAGGCGCTTGCTTACAGACATTTAACTCTCATTTTTCTTCCTTTAAAAAATCCTGTAATGCTATGATAAGTACCTGCCCATATTTGTCTCCTTTCAATTTTTTAAGTCTGCGTATTCACGCCATTACCCCTGACGTTAACGGAAATGCCACTCGCTCAGAAACCAGCAAGCCAAGTGGATCTACGAAAACATACCTGTGTTTTATGCCTTATATAAGGCCACTCAACTCATCTACAGAGGCCGCCTCCTTTATCAGTCCCTTAAGTTCCTCTAACCTTTTTATGTCCTCAATGCCTCTGATTCTGTCCATAATCGCAAGCCCTTGCTCGGCGTACTTAATCTCAAGCATTCCCTCTATTCCTTTTACCAGTCCCTTGCGCTCTCCCTCTATTAGCCCTTTTGCTATCCCTTTTGCCAGCCCCCTACGCTCTCCTTCCATGAATACACCTACCTCATCCTTGGCTCTCATCTGCCAGTAATCGTAGATTTCAAGCTCTTTTTCGTTCCACGTCATCTTGTTCGCTATCTCGTAGGCCTCCTTTAGCTCCACAAAGTCTGCACACTTAGGTACCATATGCAGAGCAACAGCGTTCTTTATAAAATGTATCCACTTGTCTGTTATGCTCTCTAACTCATCCTCAGTCCTGGTAAACTTGGGCAACTCTATAAAGTTGAACTCCATATCCTTCAACTCCTGCCTGTATGTTGACGTATTTAATATCTTATGCCTTGTTAAATAATCATCGCCATCAAATATGTTAAATTCCACTATGCCTATAAATATCACCTGATTTAGTG
>NZ_JABXWD010000413.1 GCF_019173545.1 Candidatus Magnetobacterium casense
TACAATGTGGGGCTTGTATTTTTTTTTATAAGGATTCTGTTATCATATGAACATGTCAGAGAGATTACCTCAGATACATGGCACGACGGTTATCTGTGTACGCAGGCAAGCCCAGGATGGCACTGAAGCAACAAAGAGCGATGTTGTTATGGCCGGTGATGGTCAGGTTACACTGGGAAGCACGGTGCTAAAGCATCATGCCAGAAAGGTCAGAAAGATGTATTCGGGCAAAGTGCTGGCCGGTTTTGCCGGGTCAACGGCGGACGCCATTACGTTGTTTGAAAAATTTGAGGCCAAGCTGGAAACCTACAGGGGCAACATGACACGTGCAGCCGTGGAGCTTGCCAAGGAGTGGAGAACGGACAAGATACTGAGGAGACTTGAGGCATTGCTGCTGGTTGCCGATAAAGATGTCACCTTAATAATATCCGGCAATGGTGATGTCATAGAGCCTGATAAGGCAGTTGCCGTCATTGGTTCGGGCGGTCCTTATGCCGAGGCGGCGGCGGTTGCGCTCTGTGAGCATACCTCTATGGGGGCCAAAGACATTGCGCAGAGGGCAATGGAGATTGCCGCTGATATATGCGTGTACACAAACAAAAATATAAACTTTGAGGAATTGTAATGGATAACCTGACACCGAGTATGATTGTGCGTGAGCTTGATAAATACATTATAGGACAACATAAGGCAAAGAAGGCCGTGGCCATTGCCCTGCGCAACAGGTGGCGACGACAGCAGTTGTCAACAGATTTGAGGGATGAGGTGTTGCCCAAAAATATTATCATGATAGGTCCCACGGGGGTTGGCAAGACCGAAATTGCCAGGAGATTGGCAAGACTATCCAGTGCGCCCTTTATAAAGGTGGAGGCCTCCAAGTTTACCGAGGTCGGATACGTGGGGCGCGACGTGGAGTCTATGATCCGTGACCTTACCGAGTTAGCCGTCAACATGATCAAGGAAGAACACTTCGAGAAAATGCAGGAGCGGGCCAGGGTGCTTGCCGAGGACAGGATGCTCGATATACTATTACCCCAGGTCAGGGTCAACAGGAATGAGCAACAAACATCCGAAGAAAAAGAAAAGTACGGCGAAACACGCGAAAAACTCAGAGAAAAACTCAGAGAGGGCAAACTGGACTCCAAGTACGTTGATATCGATGTAAAGGAAAAAATAATGCCCTTCGGCGTCATATCAAACATCGGCCTGGAAGACCTCGAAATCAGTCTCAAGGAGGTGCTTGGCAACTTTATGCCCGACAAGACCAAGCGCAAGAAGGTGAAGGTCCCCGATGCCATTAACCACCTCATAAAAGAGGAGGCCGGCAAGATGATAGACATGGACATGGTTACCAAGGAGGCCATTACACGAACCGAGCAAAACGGCATCGTCTTTGTCGATGAGATAGACAAGATAGCCAGCCGGGGCTCATCGCACGGCCCCGATGTCTCCCGCGAGGGGGTACAGCGAGACCTCCTGCCCATTGTGGAGGGCACAACGGTCACCACCAAACACGGCTCCGTTAAGACCGATCACATACTGTTTATAGCAGCCGGTGCGTTTCACGTCTCAAAGCCCTCCGACCTCATCCCTGAGCTGCAGGGCAGGTTCCCCATCAGGGTGGAGCTTGAGGCACTGGGCAAGGAAGACTTCATCCGCATACTAACGGAGCCAAGCAATGCACTGATCAAACAGTACGTTGCCCTGATGGCCACGGAGAGCTTCGACATAGAGTTTATGGCCAACGCTATAGACGAAATAGCCGGCATTGCCTCCATAGTCAACGAAAGAACCGAAAATATCGGCGCCAGACGCCTACATACCGTCATGGAAAAACTACTTGAGGATATATCCTTTGAGTGTCCTGACCTCGAAAAAGGCAACCTCTATATAGACGAAAACTATGTAAAGCTTAAGCTCTCGGAGATTGTCAAGGATGAAGACCTCAGCAGGTATATCCTGTAAGCAGGCACTTACGCAGTGGACACTCATACTTTTATTGGGCGTTATCCTGGCAGGGTGTACCACAAGGACGGTGATAGTCAGGAGACCTGTTCGTGGTTATGAGCACCTGACTCCTGCCACACCGCCCCCCAAGTATCCGGATGTGAGCAAACTACCCCAGGGCAGCAGTATGATGATAGCCTCTTGGTACGGACTCGACTTTCATGGCAAACCCACGGCTTCCGGAGAGATTTATGACATGTACGCCTACTCGGCAGCACACAAGACCCTTCCCTTTGGCACACGTCTCAACGTAACCAATCCACAGACCGGCATTTCGACTTTGGTTGTAGTCAACGACAGGGGACCCTTTGTAGAGGGCAGAGACCTCGACCTCTCCTATGGGGCGGCCAGGGAGATTGGACTTGTCGGGCAGGGCGTGGGGGTGGTTGAGGTAGAGTATCTGGGCAGGGACGGCAGGTATGTCAAGTACATAAAGGTCTCTGATAAGCTCGCCAAAGGCCAGTACACCGTTCAGATAGCCTCCTTTGAGGATAAGCAAAATGCCCTCAGGCTTAAAAAGGCACTCGATTTACAGTACGAAGGCGTCTTCATAATGGAGGCCGGCGTCAACTCAAAGACGTTTCACAGGGTGAGGGTTGGCAGGTACAAGGACAGGGCATCAGCCATTGCCATCGCACAGGCCCTGGCCGAAGAAGGATACGACACCCTCGTCACAGACGACTAACAAAATAATGGGGGTGGAGGGCATAGGTGTTAAGTTAAGCATGATACCTCCAGTACCTCCAAGTCTTTTAGTGTTAATTTCTTAGGTTTAGGCGTATTTGACGGTTCATCAATCAACTGTAATG
>NZ_JABXWD010000414.1 GCF_019173545.1 Candidatus Magnetobacterium casense
GAAGCTATCGATATATGCAAAAAGGCAATTGAAATCAATCCTAATGAGTATATCGCTTATTGGTTGTGGGGTGAGTGCCTTACACGATTAGAACGGTATGATGAAGCTACTTTAGTATACATACAAATTTTCCTGGCTGACGAGAGCTTATTTTTCAATCAGATTCGTAATGATTCATATTCTGAGGCGATAAATTCTGCATTAACTCACCTCTCTTCCGGAACTTACATAGAGGAGCTCTACGCAAAAAAAGGCAACGCTAAACACTCAAAGCCAATCCTCCTGACATTCCTTGTACTACTTGGAAAGTACGATATCGTAGAAGAGCACCTCGGCGAAATCATCGATCAAACAAAAACAATTGCCCCATCAGAAGACATCGAGCTTTTATTCGCTGCCATTAAACTATCCATCTACCTCAACCTACCCCAACAAAGCACTGGCAACATCTCACGACTACTCCCCATGTACACAACGTACATAAAATCACTATTGCCCCACGACAAACAAGAACACGAAATCAAAAACCTCACCCTGGGAATCTACAAACTCTACCTTATCGACAGGGCAAACAAAGAGGCCATCGACAAAGCGCTAGACTACCTGAAAACATCAGCCGTCCCCTTCGATGACTCAATCCTGAAAATCTTGACGTGCATCAGCAACCCCGACTCCACAGATGCCAAGCTGTACATGATAGACAAGGCACTATCGGAGGTCGTCAAGGCACTACGGGCAAGTATATAGAGCGTTTCGATCGATTGCAATACAAAGAAAGAAAGGGGCGGTTTGTGGCAGGGGTGCCCCACCCCCTCCGCTTCTTTGTCGCTCCAGGTCGCACCTGGCCCCCTTCAGCCCCCCCCCGCAAGGGGAGGGGCGAGCCCATAGGTGTTAAGCTAAGAATGCAATCCTGCCAATAAAGCCATTCTTTGTGGAGAATCCCTCCTCTAACCACTGTAGGTGTTAAGCTAAAAAAAAAGCTTCAAAAAAACAATGTGTTGAGGGTATAATTAGTTTGACAATGTCACATTTAAGTAAACATCAGGGATTGTCTGAACCAGGATTGATTACTTTGCTCCCTACGGTCGCAGGGCAGATTAAAGGATTTACATGAAAAAAGGGTAGTCCTTCTTTAACATAAATCCTGATAATCCCAATTATCGGACAGCTACTTACAGTAGCCGGGCCGTTAAATCGTGGTTCAGACATCTTTGATTGCAGAAATTGTAATGTGACATTGTCAAGTTAAGAAGCAACTTTCCGTGATAATATATTTCGACGACTTTGAACAGAACCTTGATCGTCATGGTAATCAGTATTACGTAAAATCTGAAACAATTGATATCATCCGTCCCTTCCTTGAGGCCGCCGGCTGGAGTAAAGGCAACAGCAACGTCGTCATATCGAGCCGGTATGCCTTCATCCTTGAACACGACGGCGAAAACCTGTCTACGACAAGCCTCCACGATCTCACGGTCATGTCATTTGATGGCGCTGATTTAGACAAGAAAAAGCGTGATCTCGAATTCATCGCAAAGAGCAAGCACGCCGACCTGTATCTCAGGTACGGTGCCGGCAATCCGCGTCTGTTGGAATGGCTCAACGTCATCGCCAGGGACGAGGGCAAGTACGACCTGGCCGACATTGAGGCGCAGTTGAAGGGCAAGCAGGATGAGTTCATCCACGCCTATCTTGCGGATGTGATTGCGGCGACTGAGGGGGAAGGGTTCCACAGGTTCATCCAAAAGGCGGCGGTGTATGGTGAGGCTGTTTATGCGACTGCCTTTGAGGCATTTGGTGGCGGGCAGTTCTTGAGCACGGGCGTTGACCTGACGTTGGTTGAGCGTGAAGTGCGGGCCGCACCGGCAATAAAGGACGGCTCCAGGGGTGAGTTTGTGTACTGGGTGACGCCCGTCATCCGCGATGCCATGTGGGCCAAGTTGACGGCAGACGAAAGGCTTGAGATGCACGCTCATGCGTATCAGTGGTATGACGGTTGGATTTCAGGAGCGACCGAGCCAAATTACAGGTACATGGAGGAGGCCGTCCGTCACGCCCTTGAGGTGGGCAATGTCCGTGGTGCGTGTCCTCATGCGGAGAAGCTGGGACGATACTTTCGCGAAATGGTCTTATATCGGCAGGGTCGAGCGATTATGGAAAAGGTCGCCGTCAGGGTCTCAGATGCGGTGATAGATGGGGCGAAGGCAAGCAAGGAGATAGAGGTCGGCGATTTTCTTCATACGTATGCGTATTCATTATGGCAGTTAGGCGACTCCAGGCAGGCGATTGCGTTTCTCGAAAAAGCCCTTGCTATCTGCTTGGAAGTCTATGGAGAAAAACATCCGGATGTGGCGACTTCGTATGGCAACATTGGATTTGCGCGGAACAAGTTAGGCGACTCCAGGCAGGCGATTGCGTTTTTCGAAAAAGCCATTGCTATCTTGTTGGAAGTCTATGGAGAAAGACATCCGGATGTGGCGAATTCGTATAACAACATTGGATTTGCGCGGAACAAGTTAGGCGACTCCAGGCAGGCGATTGCGTTTTACGAAAAAGCCCTTGCTATCAGGTTGGAAGTCTATGGAGAAAGACATCCGAATGTGGCGAATTCGTATAACAACATTGGATTTGCGTGGAACAAGTTAGGCGACTCAAAGCAGGCGATAGCGTTTCTCGAAAAAGCCGTATCCTCTTTATATTTCATGGTAACTATGCTTTTGCAGTTTTTGGATTCCTGGTCAAGCCAGGAATGACAAACTTGGAAAAAGCCTGTAACTGTCATTCCTGCGAAA
>NZ_JABXWD010000415.1 GCF_019173545.1 Candidatus Magnetobacterium casense
AGTAAGAGACCTACTACAAGCTGTGGATAAGGAACGCGAGAGCCGCCAGATGAGTGACAGAAAGTTTAGTATGGAGGTGCTCGGGATCAGCCCGGCATATTTCTGTCTCCTGAAAGCGGGCAAGCGCCCCATCACCGGCAACCTCGCGGTCCTTCTTCTCCAAAAGTTGCCTGAAATCACCCCGGCGGTGACCAGTTTTATCATGGGAAAAGGTAACGACGGAGAAAATCAAGAAACCCCTCCAAAAAGTATAGGGGTAAAAGCCCAAGGGGGTAATCCAAGTATGCCCACCCACACCAAGGGGCTTTCTAGGGCTTCCCATGGGCACATCAAGGGGTAACACGTTACATGACACTCATGGAATCAGGACGGAAAGGCGGAGTTGGCACCCGGGACAACCATATAACTTTATGTCCGTTGTGCGGAGCCCCACAGAAAAACCAGTACCTTGCCGATACCGGCAAGAAGGGAGGCATTGCGACCCTGCAAAAGTATGGCCCAGGCTTCTACTCGCAGATTGGTAGTCTAGGCGGTAGAGGAAACACAAAAGAAAAACGCACGGAGGTGAAATATGGCTCAAGAGGAAAAGAGAGGTTGCGGATATAGGCATGTGGGGGGGCTGTACTTATGTGGAGAATACATCTCAGTACCTTGTGACCGGCTACCTTATCCTTTGGATGTCTGCCCAGTGTGTGGTGCGGGTGTCAAGGTTTCCCGAGGCTTCACTAAGATAAACCCACTAGCACTCTTTGGTATCCACCAACCCTGCGAGGATAAGTGGCCGGGGTGCTTTGTGTGCGAGCCCAAGGGCGACCCAGCCTTCATTATGGGCGTGGGCGAGAGGTATTACAAAACACCCGGAGACTTCATGGCTGAGGGCGCAAGGCTCGGCCTCTCAAAACGGATACCGTTCATCCCAAAGGAATTAGAGCTTGGCAAAACCATCGTGTACCTGGCCCATCCCAAGGCATGCCAGGCAAAGGAACCCGCCATCTTACAGCAAGCCATGGCGATAGTTTGCGGCGATGAATCCAGCCAGCCGCGCATGGTGGAATCTGAAAAGGCAGAATACAAGTTAGGCATCTTTTCAGCTTTCGTACCCATGAGGGTGGAGAAACTAATCTGGGAGCATGAAGCCACGCCAGAGGAACTAGAAAAGCTACAGAAACGGGGCATTACCCCGGTAGTAATAAAAGACGGTGACCCGGATCATGCCCCAAAGGAAGCGAGGTGAATCGCCCCATGCTTATTATAGAACAGAAGGGCAAAAGACTACTAGCCGCAGCATATCCACACGTGCTTGAGCTTACCGGGATAGTCATTTTCATCGCTGGGATACTGTGCATTGCGGCCTTAACTAAATTCAA
Source organism: Candidatus Magnetobacterium casense (assembly GCF_019173545.1). Taxonomy (GTDB): domain Bacteria; phylum Nitrospirota; class Thermodesulfovibrionia; order Thermodesulfovibrionales; family Magnetobacteriaceae; genus Magnetobacterium; species Magnetobacterium cryptolimnobacter. The sequence goes on from NZ_JABXWD010000415.1 coordinate 1,368, forward strand.
TGTCCTATCACCAATCATATACCACGCAGCCTGTCTATTCATCGCCGTTGTGGCGACATGGTGGTGCTGCCACTTTTTCTACAAGGGCATGAAGTTACTAGAACAAGACAGCCCTCAAAAGAAGGAGGCACGGCAACCACCATGTTAGTGATACGGGCAACAGGCAAGGCAAAACAAGTATTCGCACTCTTCGCCCTGTACTGCAAAACCCAGGGCAACAAGAGAATCTGTGAGATAGGGAGGTAACAATGCATAAAGAAATCAGAGAAACAGATGTCCAATGGTTAGCGATAGGGTCGTGGCGTCATTATTTTAAGCACAGGGACCTAAGTTGTGCCGTATCCCAGCTCACTGCGGCAATGATCACCATCGTAATAGGGGCGGCATTAGTATTTATTGGCCTATTCAGTGTCCCTACCGAGGTTGATACACCAGTGCCATCCCATGTAATAGCCATGCTTGCCATTGGTGCAGTCTTGGTGATAATAGCCATCATTCTGTACATCATGGCAGCTATTACAGAGCGGCGGGAGGAAGATAGGTTTGTGGACTATATTCTTGACGAATGGGAAGACGGCGGTATGCACATACCGGATAGCGAAACGGTCGCCGAATATCTGAAGAATAGGGAATTAGCGAGGTGACAGATGCCTAGAATCCAGGTAATAAGCGAAGGACCAATTGTGCCAAAGGTATTCAGTGAGATGGGCTACTGGGTCAAGGAATACGCGGACCATGTGACCAGCGTGGGCTACAAGGACGACGAGACCGCGGCATTCGCCCAGTCCTCGGCCACCAGGGAAGCCATACTGGACGTGATCGCCCGGCACTTCGTCAGAACCGCAACTCCGGTGGGGGCGATACGGGGATGAACCTATGCCGGGATTGCGTCCACTGGCACTGGACCGGAGATTTCAGAGGCAACTGCTTCATCCACCGGTGGGAGCACGACAAGTACAGCCAGGATGCAGTGCCAAGCGATATGGGATGCAAAGAATACGCAGTGCGGTGTGCCGAGCGAGTGGCAGCCGCAAAGGAGGGGTAGATGACAACCCTGTTATTTGCTGTGGTGTTTTCCTCTTGTGGGGCTGCTGGGATAGCGATCGCAGCAGGGATAATAGACATAACGGAGGCGAGATATGAAGCAGGGCTAGTCGCTCTCATATTTGGCACTACTGCATTCATATTAGCGCAAATCCTACTTATTAAGACAAATGGGCTGAAAAACTATCATCTGGATAAGGAGGCATAGGTGACAAACGACGGGAAAGGTGCAATAGCAACAATAGTAAAGCCACAAGAAAGCAAGGCAATCGTCCAGTGGAAGGGTGAGCCGATCACCATCACGTTCCAGGACGTACACAACCTTATCTGCCCGCTCGCCAGCGACCAAGAAGTAGCCGTGTTTCTCAAGACGTGCCA
>NZ_JABXWD010000416.1 GCF_019173545.1 Candidatus Magnetobacterium casense
GCAGAGCACATTCTGAGTGTTAATCGAGACCATTGGTCTATTGAAAATAGTTGCCATTATATTATTGATTGGAACTATGATGAAGACCGTGGTCGAATATACTCTGGTTATGGACCAGAGAATATTACCTGCCTTAGACGGTTTGCCGTCGCCATTATCAAATCCAAGGAAGTACGCAGTGTAGCAGAGAAAATGCGAAAACTTAACCATAGTGTCCGTATGGTCTTTGACTATTTGCGAATGTCAAAAAACTCAACACATTTAAGGACATGACGTGAGAACAAATTTACCGTGACCTGGGCATGTGGGACTTGACAATTATGTGTGGCTAAATGCTACGATCATCCTACCTGTTTTACAGGTCTGCGTAACTCACAAGAAGTAACATTGGAGGGAGTATGTTTGGTAAAGCCAACAAACAAGGGATGAAGCATCTCCAGCTTGGTAACATGCCCGGAGTGAGGGTGTTGTTTATGCTGGTGCTATTGTTACTGTTTAACCATGTCGAGTCAGGGTTTGCCGGTGAGCCGCTTGTGCCGTTTAGCAAGGTATCAACCCCTGGTGGTTATGACCACTTGGCATACAAGGCACAAAGCGATGGTTCGGTGAGGGTCATAGTCAAGGTCAACGGCCCAGCGCAGCCAATGGGTGAACTGTCCCCGTCAGAGGCGGCATCGCAGGTGAACATGATCGCACATGCCCAGGACAAAGTGCTGGAGCTATTATCGGGATACCGTATCAATAGCTCACACAAATACAAGTATATCCCCTATATCGCAATGACGCTTGATAAGTCTGCCCTCGATGCCTTGATTGCTATCCCTGAGATAGAAAAGGTAGAAGAGGACATGCTTGTGCCCTACAACTTTGAATGGAATATGACCAAGATAGGCGCGCCTAACGTCTGGTCAACGGGCTATGATGGCTCCGGCTATACGGTGGCCATACTCGATACGGGCGTAGATAAAGACCATCCCTTTCTGGCAGGTGCCGTAGTGTCGGAGGCCTGCTATTCCACTATTGATGCAGCCGAAAAGGCCTCCTCCCTCTGCCCTGGTGGTGTAACAAGCTCCACGGCGACCGGTTCGGCAATGCCATACACCGGTAATTGTCCAGCCGAAAAGTGTGACCACGGCACTCACGTGGCCGGCATTGCAGCAGGACGAAATAACGGCTCCATGTCGGGTGTTGCCAATAATGCCTCGGTGATAGCAATCCAGGTGTTTTCCAGATTTGATGACAGCGCTACCTGTGATGGACCGCCTGCTTGTGCATTAACGTATTCCTCGGACCAAACGAAGGGCCTCGAAAGGGTCTTCGAGTTAAAGGATACATACAATATAGCCGCCGTAAACATGAGCCTGGGGGGAGGGCGGTATTATAGTAATTGCGATAGCGAATGGAGTTCAGAGAAGGCGGCTATTGACAATCTCCGTTCCGTTGGGATTGCAACAGTTATCTCCTCCGGAAACGAAAGCTACACCGACAGTATATCCGGCCCTGCCTGTATCTCTACGGCGGTAAGCGTTGGCTCGACGGATTCTTCAGATAACGTCTCAGGTTTTTCAAACAGCATAGGTTTTCTTAGCTTACTGGCTCCGGGTTCTTCCATAAATTCGTCCGTACCTGGAGGTGGTTATGATACATGGGATGGTACCTCAATGGCAGCCCCGCATGTAGCCGGAGCATGGGCAGTCCTCAAACAGTTAACCCCCTCTGCCACTGTTGGGGATATCCTCAGTACATTGATAAGCACAGGTGTAACCATTACTGATGCTCGTAATGGTATCAGCAAGCCACGTATCCAAATAGATAAGGCTGATTTGACCTACACAAAATCAGGGACCGGTTCCGGTACGGTATCGGATGGTACGGATAGATGGACTGAATCTGCCACAAAGACATACACCGCCGGAACAACCATAACCCTGACCGCAACGGCTGACCACGGCTTTACCTTTGTAGGCTACAGTGGCGACTGTTCAGGGACGAGTTCTACCTGTACGTTGACAATGTCGGCAGCAAAGAATGTCACGGCGACTTTTTCAAATCCTGTTATTATAAATCCAGGCAATAATCATTCGTATCAAAGAATTGATAAGCAAGTGGTATGGTCCGCCGCAAAGGGAGATTGTCGGCAACTTGGCGGATATTTGGCAACTGTAACATCGGCTGATGAGAACACTTTTCTTGTCAATAACTTATTACCGGCAAACTTTTTTAATGATACCTATGATCATACCGGTAATCGAGGTAATTGTTGGATTGGGGCAAGTGATACAGAGACCGCCGGAGTTTGGAAATGGGTAACCGGTGAAGACTGGCAATTTACGGCATGGGCTGCCAGTCAACCTGATAATAAAGAAAACGATGAACATTGTCTGGCGTTTTCTGGTTCCTTTGGCTATACAAGCAATGCGTGGGATGATATTTTTTGTGCTCATCATTCGTATACCATGCTGGGTTACAACCCCCTTTGCTTCATTTGCGAATGGGACCCTGTGGTGCAGCAATACACCCTCACCGTCTCCAAGTCCGGCACAGGTTCCGGCACTGTAACCGCATCACCTGGCACACTTTCCTGGCGACGCGATACCGGGACTGCATCGTACAACACAGGCACCTCCGTAACCCTGACCGCAGCGGCGGACGACGCTTCGACCTTTGCAGGCTACAGCGCATAGGTGTTAAGCTAAGAATGCAATCCTGCCAATAAAGCCATTCTTTGTGGAGAATCCCTCCTCTAACCACTGTAGGTGTTAAGCTAAAAAAAAATTTCAAAAAAAC
>NZ_JABXWD010000417.1 GCF_019173545.1 Candidatus Magnetobacterium casense
ACACTCCCTGCGGAGAGATGACCATGGCCGGCACACCCCAGCATAAACATCAGGTCTTCAAGGTCTGTGCTATTCCATATGGGCTGTCCTCTCCTGGTTAGCTTGTCAATATACGGGGTGTGATTGGTCAGGAATATATCGAGGTAGGCGTTTGCAGCCACGTCCCAATCCTTAACTTGCCTGGTATTAAGCTCCCAATCGAGCACCCAGAGCTTGATGCTGCCATCTTCGCTGGCCGATGCCGCCATCCGGCCATCCCTGCTCATGAACACGGACTGGATGGCGTGCAGGTGTCCCTGGAAGACTCGCACACACACCCCGGATTTAGTATTCCACAGGCGGATCGTGTTATCGAGGCTGCCTGAGAGAATGTAGGCGCCATCAAGGGTCATATGCACACAGGTAACCGGTGCAATGTGTCCCTCAAGCGTCTTTACGCACTGGCCCGTGGATACATCCCATACCTTGACGGTCTTGTCCTCGCTGCCCGATACCGCCACCTTGCCATCGTGGCTGAGATAGACCGACAGTACGTTGCCATAGTGGCCCTGAAACGTATTGAGGCTCTTCATAAACCCCGCAATCTCCCAACGGTTTATCCTGTTATCGGCGCCGCCGGATATGGCAAACCTGCCATCCAGACAAAGACTCACGGAATTTACGGCGCCATCGTGGCCCTCAAATTTCTTTAACTCCCTGCCCGTGTTGATATCCCAAATCCTCAGGGTGCCATCGCTGCCGGATGACAGCGCCAGGCGACCGTCTCTGCTCATGCAAATCCCCCTGACCGGCCCTACGTGTCCCCGGAATGAGCGCTTTTCACGCTCCCGAGACGTCTCCCATAACCTGATCGTGGAGTCGGCACTGCCGGAGAGGGCAAGCTCACCATCTGCGCTTAACACCACACAGAGCACAGACCCCGTATGCGACTTAAAGGTACGTATGCAGTACCCCTGCTCTATATCCCATAGTTTCACCGTACCATCGGAGCCGGCCGACAACAGGTACCTGCCCCTGTCATCGATAGAGACGGCGTTGACCGCACCATCATGCTCTTTAAGCGTTGCCCCCTCCCATGCCCCGGTGAGTCCGGTACGTGGGAAGCGGGTATAGAGACCTTTCCATATGTTTATGGCCTCTGCGGCACGACTGTATCCCTTCTGTTGCCGAGCCTTTTGGATGTGCAGAGCGGTTTTGGCAAAATCACCGAGCATCTGCGCCCTCTGTGCATCGGCCAACTCCTTGCCGTAGAACATCATCGCCGAAAATGCCGTTTCGCTCTTGAGCACCTGCGACAGCATCATCGGGGCCTGGTAGGATTGTCTGTCGGAGTCGATCTGCCATATGTGGATAGTGCCATCGTTGCTGCCCGATATGGCCAGCTTGCCATCCATGCTCATATAGACCGATGATATGCCATCGTTGTCGGATTCAAAGGTTCGCAGACACCTGCCGGTTGAGACGTCCCACTGTTTAACGGTTTTATCCATGCTCCCGGACAGTGCAGTCCTCCCCCCCCAACTCAGGACAACCGAAGTTACCACGTCAACGTGCTCGGATAAGGTTCTGATGGCGCTCTTTGATGATACGTCCCACAGAATTACGGTCTTGTCGGAGCTGCCCGATATCATGGTTTCGCCATCCTGACTGATCGATATGGAGTTGACCGTGGCGGTGTGTCCCTTGAATATGTGTATGCAGCGCAAGGTATCAACCTCCCAGAGCCTGATGAGGCTATCCTTTCCGGCAGAGAAAACGTTCTTGGGTGTAATGCCTGTCAGGACGGAGCAGACGCCGCCCTTGTGATTGCCAAAGGAGCGAAAGTAATGTCCCGAAGCCAGGTCCCACATCATGGTGGTCCCGTCTTCGCTTCCGGAGAGTGGATGTTTGGCGTCCTTGTCTATGTGTACGCTCATCACCGGGCCGTTGTGTCCTTTGAGCGTGTGGAGGCAGTATCCGGTGGAGGCGTCCCAGACGCGTACAGTCTTGTCAACCCCCCCGGAGATGACATAGCGTGCATCGGGGGTGAGATAGGCCGCGGTCACGGCCCCCAAGTGGCCAAAGAATACCTGCAGACACTCCCCCGTTTTCGTGTTCCAGAGCTTGAGGAGTGAGTCACGGCTGGCAGAGAGTCCGATACTGCCGTCATTGTTGAGGCACACGTTGGTAATGGCGTCGTCGTGTTCGCTGATGGTACTTAAGAGGCGCCTTGAGTTGCCAAGGCGCTCCTCGGCCTCGGTATAGGCAGCCCTGACATCGTCCCTTTGGAGATACACATCGCTAAGGTCTGACAACACACGGATGGCAGCGCTGCAATCGTCACGCTCCAGATGCATCTGGGCAAGCAGATAGCTCCCCCTCCAGTCATCCACGTGGGACCTCTGCACCTCTTCCATTTCCTTGATAAGATTGTTGTCGGAGACCTTTGCGTTGCGCCACATGAGCAAGCCAAGGTTGTACGTAGACTCCGGATGATGTGGTTCGAGCTTGACGGCTTCCATCCAGAGTCGTTCTGCCTCGTCGTCCCTGCCAAGGTCAAGCAGCGACACTGCCCTGTTATTGAGGCTGTCTGCCGTGGCCTTGCTGATGACGGGTGTTGGACGCAGATACTCCATTCCGGTGACATTCCTGTAGATACCGATCAATATCTGTGCTATTTCGGCCATGCTGTCGGGACGCCTAAAGATGTCTTCCTCAAAGCACCTTCCCAGGAGTTTGGCAATCTGTGGGGGCATAGAGGGCAGCTCTTCTTTGGACTTGCCTTCGTCAAGGTACATTT
>NZ_JABXWD010000418.1 GCF_019173545.1 Candidatus Magnetobacterium casense
CGCCCCTGGCTCAATTGTCGCACCCGCCCCGGGCACGAAGAAGTCCCCTTGACCCCATTATTTCACACTCAAATATCATGCCTGAAAAAACCTGCGTTATTTCAGTATAGGAAGAAATATTCAGGAATGTGTTAAAATAAAATATGAAATTTGTTGACGTAAAGAGTGATATAGCCTTTAAGAGGATATTTGGCAACGAAAACAAGAAGGAGATATTGATATCTTTTCTAAATGCCGTCTTAGACCTCAGTGGGGATAGGGAGATCGACTCTATAGATATACTTAATCCCTATCAGGTGCCAAAGATAGATGGCTTGAAGGAGACCGTACTGGATATCAGGGCGGTGGACAAGATGAATGTAACTTTTATCGTGGAAATACAGATTCAAAAGAAAAAGGGTTTTGAAAAACGGGTACTGTATTATATCAGCAAAACATATGTTAATCAATTAGGCAGGGGAGAGAATTATCCTGAACTAAAGCAGGTTATATACATAGCAATCGTGGATTTTGAAGTCTTTGATGGTGATGGTTATCTGACACGACATTTGATATTGAATACTACTACATTTAAACAGGATTTAAAGGACTTTGAGTTTAATTTTATAGAGTTGCCCAAGTTTACAAAAAGCGAGGATGAGTTAGAAAGTATAATCGATAAATGGATACATTTCATAAAAAATGCGTATTCGCTGGAGATGGTGCCCAAGTGTGCAGATTTCGTTGAGATAAAGGAAGCCTATGAGATAGCAAATGAGAGTACGTGGAGCAAGAAAGAATTTGAGGTATATGAGTATTGGCAAATAAGACTACAGGATGAGAGAGGGGCTATTGAAATTTCGTTTGACGAAGGCAAAATTGAAGGCAAAATCGAAGGTCTTGCAGAGGGACAGCGTAAGGGGTTGATCGAAGGACAACGTAAGGGGTTGATCGAAGGACAACGTAAGGGGTTGATCGAAGGACAACGTAAGGGGTTGATCGAAGGACAGCGTAAGGGGTTGATCGAAGGCATAGAAGTAATTCTTGAGATCAAGTACGCAGATGAGTCAACCGCACTTATGGACGTTGTCAGAACCCTTGAAGACATAGAGCAATTGCAGACCTTTAAAGCGCTGTTAAGGAAGTCCGCCTCTGTGGATGAGCTATGGGCATACCTCAAAGAGACATAGTTCAGGAGGCTCACTTGGTTATGAAATGGGTGCCATTGACTTTTCTGAAACACTCATTATACGCTTACGGTATTATGACTTTATCTGCTCTATAATCGGTCACGCACCCCTGATTGGTATCAGTTCCAGCAGACAGTAGCTCTTTGTTGCCGGAGTCACCTTATACCTGTCGTCGGGTCTGTACCCTGCGATCCAGACTAGGTCGTCATTTGACAACACCAGCGGTATGCTGTTGCGGCTATCCCTGGGGACCTTTTCATCGACGAAATAGTCCTGCACCTTCTTGCGCTTACCCAGCCCCAACGGATAGAAGTAATCCCCATTGACCCTGGCCCTTACCTTCAACGTGGACGACATCAGAGCTGCATCCAGACATGCCTGACGGTTGTTGTCGGGTTGCCTGAAGTGCTCCGGCAACGTTGCACGCAACAGATACCCAGCCTCACGTATAACCACCTCCCCGGGAAGTGACAGCTCGGTCTCCGAAATCCGTACAGGCGGCTCCGAGGTAATAACAAGCGTGGAGTAACCCTTTATGACCCTCACGGCGCCCGGCAGATATAATCTGTCCCCGGTTGAGGCATTCTTTATCAACGCTATAATTTCCTCTATGTGTTGCACGCCAATCTCCCTGAGTGCCTCAACGGTTGCCGTGGCACGCCTGAGCAACCTTCTCAGCAACACCCTCTCCATGCCCTGCAGGGGAACCAGGAACAGCTCTATCTTCTGGTCTGTCTTTCTGCTTATGAGGGTCATCAGCTTTTTTGTGACGGCCAATTCTAAGTACTCGTCCTCCTCTCTGATGATCCGTGCGTTGCGAGTGAGGGTATCGACGATGTTTGGGTTGTACTGCACCAGCGCCGGCATGAGGTGTATGCGAACCCGATTGCGCAGATATATGTCCTTGAGATTTGAGGAGTCCAGGCAGTAGGTCTGGTTGCACTCGTTGAGATACTGCAATATCTCCCAACGTGAGACGTCAATGAGGGGTCTTATGACCATCCCCCGCGTGGGGGCTATCCCTGCCAGACCGGTCAGACTGGCCCCTCGGATGAGATTTAGCATAACGGTTTCGGCCTGGTCGTCCTTGTTGTGTCCCAGGGCGATCTTTGATGCCCCAATTTGCAAGGCAGTTTCTTCGTAGAGTCTGTACCGGCTCTGTCTCATGGTGGCCGGGGTCTTGCGCGGCAGGGCATCAATTGCCCGTATGCTCAGGGGCACGCCAAGATGCTCACAGAGTTGGCCGCAAAACGCCTTTTCGGCAGGCGTCTCATGCGGTCTGAGGCCATGGTCGATGTAGATGGCATGGACGCTGACAGTCGGAAACAACTCCCTCAGCAGCCGCAGCAGTGCAACCGAATCAGGACCGCCTGAAAGTCCGACCAATATGCAGCCGCTCAATACGGGGCCACTGCCATATCCGCCTGACATAGAAAACGCCCTGATGGTTGCCCGTAACTTGTCTCTTATGTTCATTGTATTGTATCCTTCATGGTAGCAAAAGAAAGAAAGGGGCGGTTTGTGGCAGGGGCGGGTGCGACCCGCTGCGGGAAAATCGTGCCCCACCCCCTCCGCCCCCCTTCAGAACCCCCCGCAAGGGGAGGGG
>NZ_JABXWD010000419.1 GCF_019173545.1 Candidatus Magnetobacterium casense
CCCTTTTTTTCTTTTCTTAGGGGTGAACTATTGTTATACATGTTTATGCTCTCTTGCTTAAGTATATCAACACATAAAGCCGAAATACAAGTTGTCGCTGCTTGTCGCGGTAATTCTCAATGGCATATTAATTAAACATAGGGATTGTCTGAACCAGGATTGATCACTTTGCTCCCTACGGTCGCAGGGCCGTTAAATCGAGGTTCAGACATCTTTACATGCAGTGATTGGAATGTGACATTGTCAAGTTAATTCTGCGGTTTTCTATGGAATACATTCCATACCATATGGAACATATTCCATACATTCGACCGACACAAAAAGTTAAACCTATGTGTTTTAGGCGCTTTCTGCACATAAAAGCAATGGCATGAATCTTGATATGTAAAATGCGTCGAGGTTAAAAGTATGAGAATACGCATTGTCCTGTACAATAAGATTGCAGATGCCAGCATCCCGATTAACTATAATCACTTCCTGGCATCAACAATCTACAAAATCCTGAGAGAGCAATCTCGGGGCTCTTGCAACTTGCCACTTGACAGGGTAAGGCAGGGTGCCCGTATGCACTTTGGGATGTTTACGTTTTCGCACCTGAATTTTGAAACCTACCGCATAGAGCACGAAAAGATCAGCTTTGACGAGGGCCGCATCCAGTGGTACATATCGTCGCCGGTAACTGAGTTTCTCCTGATAATCGCCCAACGCATTGCCGAATGCGAGGAGTTGCTTATTGCCGGTGTGAAATTTGACATTGAAAAGGTTGAGGTCGTAAAAGAGGTGGACTTCTCTGACGAAATGAGCTTCACTGCCCTGTCCCCAATCACCGTAACGCACAACAAAAACAACAGACCTGTTTCACGCTACCTGCGATATACCGAAAAGGGCTTTGCCGAAGCCGTCAGGGAAAACCTCATAAAGAAATACATCATCATTTACAACACCTTGCCAAAAGATAACAGTCTGGTCTTCACTTTTGACCAGGACTATCTGCTAAAAAAGGCCGGCAAAATACAGAAAAAAATAAGCTTCCTCAACATGGAAGTCATAGGCTTTGTCGCCCCATTCAAGGTCAAGGGCAGCCCCGAACTCATCAGGGTCGGCTACGATGCAGGCTTTGGTGAAAAGGGAAACCTGGGCTTTGGCATGGTAAAGGTGATCAGAAAAGAGTCATAAACGCCTGACCTTTCCCATCAGGAGACCTGAGACAACGCCTTTAGATAATCATTGCATGTAACTGGTCAAGACTGGTAATTGTATCCACCCCCTCAACGGTCAATGAGTGCTTTTCGTTGAGCAGAAATATCGGGTGTGCCCCAACGGCCTGCGCAACAAGCATATCGGCATTTGAATCACCCACAAAGAACGACCTTTTCAGATCGATTCCGTGCTCTGCACGCGCCTTGTACAGCATCCCGGGGGAGGGCTTTCTGCAAGGACAGTGACTGTCGGGATGGTGCGGACAGTGGTAGAAGTCGTCAAAGCCATAGTTGTCGCAAAATGTCAGGTTCACCGCATCTGCAAACTCCTTCTTTATAAGCCCGCGGGCAATCCCGGATTGATTCGATACACCAATCATCATGTAGCCCTTTGACTTAAGCCTTACCAGAGATTCCGTCTCCGGATAGACGTTGAAGTCCTCAAACCTGCTCAGGTAATGGGCGTCCCTGCAGAGGGTGCCGTCTCTGTCAAAGAACACCGCCCGTTTATCAGGCAGCAGCGACCAGACCTCTGCCAGGACCTCATCGGGGGTAATATCGGTCATGCACTTGATGTCCGTCTTTTTGCACGTCCGCTTAAAGCACGGCGAGCACGACAGCTTTTTCCTTATGACAGAGCTTCTGAAGCCAAAGTGCAGGTTTGTTGAGCACTGCGGCGGCCCGGTGATGTCAGGGTCGGTTGAACCGAAGATGGCCACAATGGGCGTGCCCACGCTGTAGGCAACGTGCATGGGACCGGAGTCGTTGGTCACCAGGAGATCACACTCCGATATGCAGGCGGCCAGTTGTCGCAGTGTCGTTTCGCCACAGAGGTTGAGGAATGTGTCGGAGGTCAACAACTCTGCCCCCGAGGCAGCCAGGTCATCCGTTATCTGTTGTGCCAGCCACAACTCTTCGCCGGAACCAAAGAGCACCACACTGCCACCAATCTGCTCTATGACCCCCCTGACGACACCGGCAAAGTGAGCCGTCGGCCATCGCTTGGCCGAACCATAGGAGGCACCAGGGTTGATGCCAATGATCGGGTGGCGCAGGGTCGAAAGGGTCTGCCGTCCCTGGAGTCGTTCCTCGTGCAGAAGGTATGTCCAGGGCAGGTTGTATGGGGCATCAATGCCAATCCGTTCCAGTATATGGAGGTAGTATCTGATCTGGTGCAATCGCAGGGTTTCGGCCTTGACGGGGATGCCCTTTGTCAATAGAAATCCCCTGGCGTCCCGGTCATAGCCGACCCTCTCACGGATTCCGGCAAGGAAGGCTATGATGGCAGCATCAAAGGCGTTTTGCAACAGTATGGCAAACGTGTACTTGTCGGCCTTCAGGGCGTTGGCCAGCTTGACCCTGCCAAGTATGTCACGGTGACTGTCCTTGTACTCGATCAGGGTGTGTACGTTTGGGTCTTTGCTAAACAGCGGCAGTACCCTGCTGTTGACCAGGAGGGCTACCTCGTAGTCAACAAAGGCATCACTCAACGCCTTAATTGCAGGCATGGTCATAACCGCGTCACCTATCCAGTTGACGCCTCTTATCAATATCTTACAAGACACTGTACCATTA
>NZ_JABXWD010000042.1 GCF_019173545.1 Candidatus Magnetobacterium casense
TCCAGTTCTGTACCATTATTGTGTAACGGTATCTCTGGGTATTTCAGTACCTTTAGCATTTCCTCTTTTTTCGCAAATGTCTTCAGTATCCTCTCATCCAACTCCCTACGCCATGCCAATGTAAAGCCTCGTTCCATACTTTTTCTATGCTAACACATATGTTATCACTTGTCAAGAGAAAAAATAATACTTAGAAAAAAAAATTATTAAAATTGACATATGTGTTTTATCAGTGCTAATTATTCTTTATTTAAGGGTTGTTATTGGAGCAATATACATGCATAACTGCGACAATATACATACAATTATTCTTGTATATACTTGGTGACATCTCATGGAGATTTTGTAACATAATTTTATCATACCAATAATGCAACATGAGTGTATAAATAATAACTTCAGTTGTGTAACCTAAATAAGTAAACATTAAGCAATGGTGGGACAATATTGGAACATTACTGTTTGAAGTCAAAGTTATCTGGAGTTGATGTTGATATTTTATGCACAACTTGTTGTCTCAGATGCGTTTCCCCGGCGTTTACCTGCGACACTAATAGCTTTGTAAATAAAGGGTTTTGGTGGTAATCATGCGAAATTAAACTATATGTAGCATGGAGGATTATAGCACATGGAAAGCGATAAAAATCAAGGGGGTACGCCCCCATGCGTCAGCGATGAAGCGGTGGCAATACCGCCTGACTCGACACCGGTAGCCCAAAAGCGGCAACCAGACCGGAATAGACGCAGAGGCAAACTAAAGGGTGCCCAGAAGGTGCTTGAGTCGATGGCCTTTGACCCCATTGCGGCAATGGCGGTCATTGCCGGCGACCCCAATGTTGACGTCGCACTGAGGGCCAAGCTGCTGATGGAACTTGCCCAGTACGTCTACCCAAAGCGCAAGGGCGACCAAGCCGAAGAAGGCACCACGACAGAGACCTACGAGCAACGGCTCAGGCGGATACGTGCCCTGGCCGACGAAGCAGGAGCGTACTAGAGCATGGCAACGATGAAAGCAATTGAGACAATAGAGCAGGAGATTTGCAAAGTTTTTAGCATCTACGCCGGTACCTGTCTGAAGGTACAGAGCGACAACGGGCAACTTTTGCCATTTATATTGAACGAAATACAGCGGCTGTTGGAAGAGATAATCCGCGACATCCGCAGTCAGGGCAGACTCGTCAGACTGTTGATCCTCAAGGCCAGACGCGAGGGGGTCAGCACCTGGGTGGCAGGACGCTTCTACTGGAAGACCACCACGCACTTCAACCGCTACGCCGCCATGTTGACACACGAACCGGAGGCCTCGGAGTTTATATTCAATATGACGCGGCGATTTCACAGACACCTACCCTGGGAGTTTCGTCCCGCACAACTGCACAACAACAAAAAGGAGATCGAGTTCAACACGTCATCGGGGCTGGGGCTTGACGGTGCCATCAGGGTGGGGACGGCGGGCAAGACCGACTTTGGTAGCGGACAACTGATCCACTACCTGCACCTGTCGGAGGTGGCAAAGTGGCCGACACACACGGCCTCTGACCTGCTGACCTCCCTGCTGCAGTGTGTCCCGGATCAGCCGGAGACCGAGGTCATCTTTGAAAGCACCGCCAGGGGACCGTCGGGCGAGTTCTACGAGCGATTCTTCAGCGCCCGTTACGTCTATGAACTCTACAGGGACGCCACCGGAAAGGCTCAGTTTAAAAGCCGTATCAACGAACGCTCCAGTGTCAGTAACGTATACAGCGCCATTTTTATTCCGTGGTTTGTCTTTGACGCTTATCGTCTGGATGGTGGTCAGCCATTAGATTTGAACGAGGATGAATCGGCGCTGAGGGACATGTGCGGGGTGGACGAGGCACAGTTGCTGTGGCGCAGGCAGGCCATCGAAAACCGTTGTGGGGGCGATATCCTCCGATTCAGGCAGGAGTATCCGGCCTCTGCCGTGGAGGCGTTTGTCAGCACCAGTGCGTCGGTCTTTAACACGCAGAGGATTCTGACACTGATGGCCGCCGCCAGGGAGCCTGTGCAGAGGTACGAGTGTGAGTTGGATACGGGACAGTGGCGTCCGTCAGCCGATGGCAGGTTGCGTGTGTGGGAGGAGCCTGTTGCGGGCGGGCAATATCTGATCAGCGCGGATGTCTCCGAGGGGCTTGAGGGGCATGATTACTCCTGTGCCGAGGTCATTTGGCGTCCGGCCTCAGGCGGTAAAGGGCAGGCTGCGCCACTGAGCCGGGGGGCGCTGCCCCCACTGAGCCGGGGGGCGCTGACCCCACTGGCCAGACAGGTGGCCGAATGGCATGGGTTTATCGAGCCTGACCTCTTTGGCGTGCTTCTGGCACATCTGGGCAGGCGATACAACTCTGCATGGCTGGTGCCGGAGAGGAACAACCACGGCCTGACCACCATCACAAAGCTCGTGGAACTCAACTACCAGCGCATATACTCGGAGATGGTTCTGGTGCCTCCGGTTAAACCAAGGAGGCGCCTGGGTTGGCTCAGTACCAGGACCAGCAAGGAACTTATCATCAACAACCTCATCGCAGAAATCAGGGACGACAGCCACGGCATTGTCAGCAGGGAGGTCTTTGAGGAGATGCTGACATTTATCAGGACTCAGGGTGGGCAATATCGTGCACAAAACGCAATGCACGACGACCGCGTCATGGCAATGGCCATTGGCAGGTTTGTCTCTTCAAAGCTGCCTCCTCTAACACTTACACAACAACAACACGGGACTGTTATATCAACAGAGGCATGGACATGAAATCTCTACGGGTAATATAGCGCGTTTCGATTGCGTACGATACAAGAAAAGAAAGGGGCGGCTCCGCCCCCCTTCAGAACCCCCCGCAAGGGGACCAGTCCCCTTGACCCCGTAAAAATGCTACGTGTATTTAACCCAATCGAAATCTGCTATAATTTACTATATTTCGGACCAGAAATCATAGTCCATCAATTGGTCAAATGTGTACAGGCAGGTCTCAGGTAATTTCTTGGCGCTAATTCCTGTTTCATCTTCAAACATTCGTTTAGCTGCTATAAATCCTTTAGCTATAACGGTGCCTATATTATGTTTCAGACTTGGACTGTCATCAAACAAAAATTCAATCTCTCTTCTTTGATTATTTATAGTTGCACGCCAACTTCTACTGCGTCGTTTTGGTTGGTACTGCCATTTTAGCAGGTGCATTATTAACACCGTTAATCGGTTCATCAGTTCTCTTTTATTATTCCTGGCCATGCCCTCCAGCTCCTCTACTATATTTTCCACGTCTATTTCCGTGAATCTGCCTTGTCGCAACAGATCGGCATTGTGGAACGCCCATTGATAAAAATCAACATCATAGAGAGAATCAGCCGTGAGCGTGTCTTTATGCGTTAAAGTGTCCATAGATATAGTCTCCATATCTGATATGATAACATTATAGCTGAGACACTTGTCAAGGTGGTATAGAAAATAGAAAATTTGAAACTTCAGTCTAAAAATTCATGCACCCTCCAATGGGGGTGTGTATTGACAAGATAGCCCTGGTCTTTTTAATATAAAATGATGTGGAGTAATGAATAACTATAATCAGCATATCGACTCAACAACAACTATGAGTATGGCGCTCATAGATTTCAGTATCATAAAAGAATCAGGAGGATTGTTATGGCAGAGCTTAAGGCAAAGATTAGTCTCAAGAGCAAGGGTGACGAGGCCTACATACCAGTAAAACAGTTAATGGTGACACTGAAGTGGTCGGCCAATGTAGACCTTGACCTTATGACGTTTTACAAGACGAAGGATGGCCGTACCGGCGGTATTTTTACGGACCAGCTTGGCGGCTCCCTGGGAACCCTCAATGAGTTTCCATACATCCAGCACACCGGGGATGAGGGCGTTGGCGGAAGCGGAGGCGATAAACAGGAGGTCTTGCGCATTGCCAAACTCGATGAAATCGCTGAACTCTACATCGTCGTGCTGAACTATGACGACGCCAGCAAGAAGATAGAATCGGCATTCAACAAGTATGACGGCGGTATCGTGATCATGGATGACAAGGGTGAATCCTTTTCAGTACACCTGGACTCGCCCGAAAAAGGCACGGTAGCCCTTGTTGCAAAGATAGACAACACCGGTGCCATGGGGCCTAAGTTGATCAACGAAAACCGCATCATGAGCCTGGAGACATTTGTCAGCACCATACCTGCCGGCAATCTGTTAACAAAGTAGCCGGACAGGACAAATATCATTATGGTAGATTTCTTTGCAGACAAGATGGATATCAGACCGCAGCCGCCACCAACACCGTCACCTGCTGTGCCCTATGAGTACCTGTATCGGGGGGCATTTACGATGCTGCGATACCGTCTCAGGGCTGGTGAGATGATAAAGGCGGAGTCTGATGCGATGGTGGCCATGAGCAGCACAATTGACGTGGAAGGTAAGTTGGAGGGTGGGGTGTTGGGGGGCTTGGGGAGGATGCTCTCCGGGGAGAAGTTCTTCTTTCAGACGCTCACCGCACGGCGTGGTCATGGAGAAGTGCTGATGTCTCCCGTGGTGCCGGGGGACATCGTGGATTTGCAACTAGACGGCAGAACTAACTACATCATACAGAAGGATGGCTTTTTTGCAGCTTCAAACGAAGTGGAGATCACCACAAAGATGCAGAATCTGGCAAAGGGATTGTTTTCCGGAGAGGGATTTTTTGTAATAAGGGCCGGCGGTTCCGGCACTCTGTTTGTCAGCTCATATGGAGCCATCCACGCCCTGGATATACCGGCGGGAGAGGAGATGATTGTCGATAACGGCCACCTGGTGGCATGGCCCGAGAGTGTTGTCTACACGATAGAGAAGGCCTCTGCGGGATGGATATCTTCTTTTACGTCAGGCGAGGGGATGGTGTGCCGCTTCAGGGGGCCTGGCAGGGTCTTGATCCAGACCAGAAATCCGCAGGGATTTGGCCAGTGGATCAGGCAGTTTATACGGATGGGTTCATAGACAATCAGGAGGAAATCGTTTAACTATGGCAGAGATTAAGTCAAAGATAGTGCTAAAGAAAAAGGGCGAGGAGGCATACCTGTCGCTTAAACAGTTGAAGGTAACGCTGAAGTGGTCTGCGGCCGTAGACCTTGACCTGATGGCATTTTACAAGTCCAAGGATGGTCGTGTTGGGGGCGTGTTTTCGGACAACTACGCCGGAGGCTCAATGGGAGAGCTTAACTCTTTTCCATTTATCGCCCTGAGTGCGGATGCCGGGGTCGGCTCCAAGGGCGGTGACAACGAAGAAGAATTACGAATTACCAGGCTCGATGACATGGCGGAGGTCTACATCTGCACGATCAATTTCACGGACGCATCGAAAAACAAAAGTTCCACCTTCAGCAACTACGACGGGCACGTCCAGATAGTCGATGACAAGGGGGAGTCCGTTGCCGTACCACTGAACTCAACCCAACCAGGCACGGTTGCCGTCATTGCCAGGATAGACAACTCCGGCTTTATGGGGGCCAAACTGGTCAACGAAAATCACATCATCGACATGCCGACCTTCCAGTCTACGATACCGGGGGCGAGTCTGCTTAAGCTGTCCTCAAAGATCGTGTTGAAGTCCAAGGGTGACTCCATCCAGCTCAAGACCAAGTCCGATGGCGGTGTGGGAGAGCTGTTGGTGAACCTCAACTGGAATCAGGGACAACAAAAACAGACCGGCGGCTTCTTCAGCAAACTGATGGGCGGCGGCGGCAGCGGAGGCGGCATAGACCTCGACTTGGGATGTCTGTATGAGCTGTCTAATGGTCAGAAAGGTGCCATACAACCCCTGGGCAAGAGTTTTGGCTCATTTGAGAGTCCACCCTATATCTTCCACTGTGGCGATGATCGAACCGGGGCATGGGCCGAAGGCGAAAACCTCCGCATTAACGGCAATCGCCTCCAGGACATCAAACGCATCCTGATCTACTCCTACATCTACGAAGGCGCTGCAAACTGGACACAGGCCAACGGCGTGGTAACGATAAAACAGCCCGGCTCACCCGATATCGTCGTCAACCTCGACAACACACAAGATGGCGTACAGATGTGCGGCATAGCCTTGTTTGAGCGCTCCGGAGGCTCCCTGAAGGTGACCAAGGTCGTCCAGTATGTTAATGGACACGAGGCCCTTGACAAGGCCTACAACTGGGGACTAAAGTGGGTTGAGGGCAGGAAGGACTGAGAATATACCGTTGCTCACAGGTCAATTGGATAATCTGCGTTTTAAGTATGAACGGTGGTTGTTTAATCAGCTCAACTCCAACAGCGCCCTGGCCCCGATCCTATGCTATATAAGCCAGGACAGGGAAGACTATATGCGCAAGAGGTACCTGTTGTCCACCTCGGCAAAGATCACGGAGGCTCTGTTGCCGGACCTGTACAGGCTCTATCAGGAGTGCCTGACCTATGTCGGGGTGGAACTTACGGGCAACCTCTACGTCCAACAAAACAGCCAGTACAACGCATTTATAGACTGCTCCGGAAACTGCTTCAATATTGTGGTGTCATCGTCGATCATCAAGGACTTTGACACACGAGAGATAGCCTTTGTCATTGGTCATGAGCTGGGACATGTCATCTTTGGCCATAACAAGATACCGGCAGGATTTTTCTTCTCCGAGGAGATGCAAATACCTCACGAGCTTATACACATGATATCAAACTGGTCCAAGGCCAGTGAGATATCTGCCGACCGCCTTGGGCTTTTGTGCTGCGGCAACCTCAGGTCGGCTGCAAGTGCGTTCTTCAAGCTGGTGTCGGGGCTTTGCCTGGAGGACGATGAGGCGGTTATTCGCTGTCTGTCGGCACAGTATGATGAAGTCAAGGCCATATCCGAGGCTCAATGGCTCTCCGATGACCTCTCTACGCACCCGTTGATCCCCATTCGGTACAAGAGCCTTGAGCTTGTGGCACTGGACGTCATAGCGCTCAGGAGGCAGAGGGACAAGGTCATGCTCAGGGGGTTTGACGACATAGATGCGCAAATAATCAAGGTGCTCATTGGCAGTGAACCCTTTGAATATGGCAGTATATTCAGGGGGCAGGAGGGTGGGGCGCTCCTGGTGCTGTCCCTGTTGTATGTTGCCGTGTGTGATGGCGAACTGAATAATCCGGAGGAGGCCTTTATACGCAGACTAATCGCCAGAGCAGGCATTAATCTGAACATCGACGAGGTCATCGCCTCCTGTAAGGTTGACATACGGAGTTTCAGGAACGGGGTTATCTCAGAACTAAGGGGCAGGACGGTGCCTGACAACGACGTCATACGGCTTATTGAGGTCTGCCGGCAGATTGCCGTTGTCGATGGTGAACTCAACGCCAGTGAGGTTGATGGTCTGGGCAGGGTGGCTAATGCACTGGGGTGTGAACCATGGTTTGATAGAGGGAGCTGAACATGATGGTAATAAACATAGTGGAGGGAATCTGTTTCTTATTTGAGATTTTTGTAGATATCTGCTCCTGGATATTTAAAGTTTTTAAGGATAAGGAGCCAGATAAAGACAGGGCACAGCGAAAAAAGATAATATTTGTAATCCTCAATATTATAGGCATTATAAGTGTGATAACAATAAGCTTAATGGTTGTTTATTCCGGCAAGTACACACCAGAGTCTTTTAAACATACATTCCCTGATTATGCCACCGCTACTTTAGTGTTAATCCTTGTAGCCATGCTGATTATTTTATTAATGATACCTCTTAATTTCTTGTTGACAAAGGCTATAGCAAGTCTGTTTCTCAAGAAAAGCAGTAACAATCCAGGATAAAATAAACAGGTATACTCAACGTGCTATATAAGTCGTATCCTCTAAAAAAAGCATGGTAAGATGGGGTCAAGGGGGCTGGCCCCCTTGCAGGGGAGGTCTGAGGAGGGGGCGGAGCCGCCCTCCTTCTTTCTTTCTCCGTGCTGCCCCGATGACACCTGTTGCCCACTGTTCTGTGCCCAGGGCGTGAAGGTGTGTATATGAGGCGAGGACGTTTTTGTATATGGCGCCGTCACACCTTGTGCCATCGGGGCCGCTGACAATCCCCTTGCCACGCGTCATCTTAAAGGCCGTTGCAAGGCGTCCAACGTCCGTGACGCTGGAGTAGTGGAATTCATGTCCCTTGAGGACAGTGCCCGGGGGGAAATAAGGGTTTTCCTCCACCACCTCTGCCACCGTGTAGCCGTGTGCCGCAGGTGTGGGGGACATCGCAAAATCCATAGGGAATATGCCGGTCATAGGATAGGTCTTATTGTTGTAGATTATGCTCCTGCCCAGGAACATGAGGCCGCCACACTCGGCATACACGGGCAGGCCGTCCTCGATGAGCCACTTGAGATGTTCCCTGAAGGCGGTGTTTTCGGACAACATGATGGCATTTGTCTCGGGAAAGCCACCCCCAATGTAGAGGGCGTCGATATTGGGCAGACTGGAGTGCTCAATTGCGCTGATCTCAACGATATCGGCCCCGCAGCGGACCAACTCCTCCAGGTTGTCGGGGTAGTAGAACTGAAAGGCGCTGTCTCTGATAACGCCAATGCGGATGCGATCCGCTGCCTCTGCGGTAACGGTTGTGCCATATCTTGGGGTGTTGCTCGTCTGCGTATCAGGCATGTTGCAGTCTATGGCAGGGGCCTGGCGGGCGATATCGCTTATTGCGTCGATGTCAATGTTGGCCCTCAGCATTGCTGCGATGGCATCGAGGGCGGCATCGACCTGGCCGTGTTCCTGTTGCGCCACCAGCCCCATGTGTCTTTCGGGGACAACGGCATCGGAGCGTTTGGCAATCGTTCCCAGCACCGGGACGTTACAGTGATACTCGATGGCCTGGCGGACCACGTTTTTGTGTCTGTCGTTGGCGACGTAGTTCAGGACGACACCCTTGAGGGAGAGGTCGGCGTCAAATTCGCTGATCCCCTTGATTATGACCCCCACTGTGGTAGTCGTCTTGATGCAGTCAACCACAAGGACAACCGGTGAGTTAGTCGATTTTGCCAGGGCCGCCGTGCTAAACGTGCCATAGGCATCGACACCGTCAAACAACCCCCTGTTGCCCTCGATCAGTGCAAGGTCGGTGTTTTCGGAGTGAGTTACAAAGGATTGGAGCAGTCTGTCCTCTGAGATTATAAACGAATCGAGGTTGTAGCAGGGGGTTCCGGATGCGGCTGCCAACCATCCGGCATCGATATAGTCGGGGCCTTTCTTAAAGGCAACAACGTTCAATCCGGCTTGCTTGAACAGCCTTAGGAGTCCCAGCGACAGCGTGGTCTTACCCCCTCCGCCCCTAAGCCCCGCAATTACCAATCTCGGTCTGTAAAACAGCATACTAATTCAGTAGCAGTGAATAAGCATTTACAGCGTTAACCTAAAGGGAAGGCAAGGCTTCTCCGGCTCCATCTTGTTGTAGCCACCTGTGCCCTGTCACCTGTTAATCCTGCCTTATACATTATGCCCCTACAATAACATGTTTCGTAACCGTTTGGCAACCGTGTTGTGGGTGAGGGTAGCACTCCATTCAAACGTGGTCAAGGGGAGAGCTGAGGAGGGCTAAGAGTGTACTGGAACTACAAGCAGCTCCGCCCTCCTCCTTTTTTTTCTTGGTGGTGAACTATCGTGGTAAAACTAAACTAGTACCTCTGTCCGTTACCGTCGGCGCGCTTATGCAGCCAGGCCGAAATTGCCGGGGCCAGTTCCTTTTGCGACTTGCCGCCGACAAAGACGCCGATGTGTCCGCCCTTGAACTCGTAGAGCTCCTTGTCGGTGCTGCTTACGAGGTCGTTGAGAGGTTTGGTGGCGTCCGGTGGGACGATGTGGTCGGCATTGGCGTAGATGTTCAGCAGGGGCATGGATATGTTTTTGAGGTCAACGTCCTTGTCACCGATCTTGAGGGTGCCCTTGACGAGTTTGTTTTCCTGGTACATGTCCTTGATGAACTGCTTGAGACACTCACCAGCCTGATCTGGGCTGTCAAATATCCACTTCTCCATTCTGAGGAAGTTTAACAGCTTTTCCTTGCTCTCTACGACGTCGAGCATTCCGATGTACTTGCCCACGTTGAGGGTGATGGGCATGAGCATGAGAAAGCCGTTGTTAAGGAAATCGCCGGGGACTACGCCGTAGGTGTCGATCAGGGTATCGGCGTTCATGTTGCGTGACCAGTTAAAGAGTAACCCCTTCTTGATGGAGAAGTCGATGGGGGTAACGAGCGTGATCAGGTTTTTTACCTTCTCCGGATAGATGGCGCTGAACATCGTGGAGAACGTGCCACCCTGACATATGCCCATGAGGTTGATCTTGTCATTGGCGGTGGACTCTCTGATGAAGTCAACTGCGTCGTGGAGGTAGACGTTGATATAGTCATCCAGGGAGACGTATCTGTCTGCCCTTGTAGGGTATCCCCAGTCGATTATGTAGAGGTCTACGCCGTGGTTGAGGAGGTTTTTGACGATGCTTCTGTCCGGTTGCAGGTCGAGCATGTACTCCTTGTTGACAAGAGCGTAGACTATCAGAACGGGCACCTTGCATGTTACGTTGCCTTCGTTCTTGTAGTGGTAGAGCTTCATTTTGTCCTGCTGGTAAACAAGCTCTTTGGGCGAGATGCCTACATCGATATCTTCGATATTCATGAAGGTCTCTGAACCTTTTACCATTTTCTGGGTTAGGTCTACCATTTCTTTTGCGATATTTTTCGTATCAAAAGTCAAAAAAGGTGTCTTCATATTTCATTCTCCTTTTCGTTCTTTGCTTCAGCCTTTTTTGCGTTTTTTTCGAGGGTGCGGACCCTCCTCTTGAGGTCGTGGATGGTCTTGTAGACGTCATCCATTTCGGTCCTTACCGGTATTGGGAGGTCTACAAGGTAGAGTTCTATCAGTTTGTGATAGTACTTCCTGAACTCGAGGGCTGAGTCCAACAATTGTCCCTGGACCTTTGAGAACTCTTCGGTGTTAAACAGCTCAAAGTATTCGCCTTCGGTTATCTCTGTCCAGAGCTTATAAAAGTCGTTGTAGCTCTTGATTTGCTCACCGGCCTTGATCATTGTGGCCACTTTATCGATGACCTTTTTCATGGCCTTTTCGCCGGCTACGTACATATTGTGCTGAAACTGCGCCGAGCTTGCCGTGTAGACCGAGTACATGTCCATGGTCTTGAGGATCAGCTCGAGTTTTTCACGGTCTTTTCCTACCTGCGGGGTCTTAAACGTCTTACCGAAGGTTGTTTCAAATGCCCTGTAGACGGTGTGGAACATGTTCATATTGGCATTGGGGTCTGCCGCCGATGAGGCGTCCATTGCTATATCGATGTTTTTCTTATATGCCTCTACCCAGGGGTTGACCAGGTTTGTTGCGGCCTTACCCCAGGTCTCAACGAGATCGGAAGTCTGTTTGAGTATCTCTGACGCTGACTCCGGCCCCATAAGACCGTATATGGACTCCGTCAGCGCCTTGAATTTTTCAGGGTCAAACATAGCCTGATACCCCTCGGGGTTAAGTGCGTTTTCCTGCATGGCATTGAGCACCGGAGACCAGAACTCAAAGACCTTGACGTAGGAGTCAAAGCTCCTGAATAACTTACCAAGCGTGTCTTTACCCGTTGCAGAGGGGTACATCTTCATCAGTTCATCATAAGAGGTGCCCACCGTCTTTAACCATGAATTGTATAGGTTCATTATACCGCTTGCAGTGCCGGTTGCGCCCTCTTTAGGCAGTCCGTATGAAAAAAAGGCTTTCTGCATATTACTTGTCGTATGCAACCAGTTGTCGATGAATTCTTTTTGTTTCTTCATAAGCGAATCAATAAAAGACGCCTTTTCATCCATCTGTCCAATCCTCCTCATTAATTTAGATATCTATGGCCGCTTAATGCAGCCTTGTTTTGCCGTCATCTGTTATTTCTTAAACAAGTCAAAGAAGTTTTTGGCTATGTCTTTGCTCAACTCCATCTGTTTTTCTACCGTATCCTTCCAGGTTTCCTGGATGTTTTTGCTGCCGTCTTCAAACACTCTAACGTTCATATTTTGGACGATTCCCTTGAGGAAGGCGTTTTCTTTTTTGAGGTCTTCGTTTTCCTTCAGGACTGCTTCATGTTTTTTCTTGGATACAAAGCCCATATCTGAGTAGAAGTCTATCATCTTCTCAAACAGGTCTGTGCTGGTGCCCTTGACTGCGCTCTTATACAAGGAGACTTCCCAGGATTTTTTGGCGGCATCCAAGCCATCTTCCTGCATCTTCATGAAAAACTCCGAGAAGGCATTCTTAAACGTTGGGCTGTTGTACAGCCCCATCAGGTGTTTCAAAAAATCATCGCCCATGGTTCACACCTCCAAATAGTTAAGCAGCATTTTCTTTTTCCGGGTCTTTTTTCCCGCTCTTTTTCTCCAGGGCCTTTGCAAATACCTCTGGTGCATTAAACGTACCGTCTATGGCCTGTACGGGGCACTTAGCCGTACATATGCCACACCCTATGCACAGGGAGCTGTCTATCGTATGGGGTTTCTTTAGTTCTCCGTATGCCGCATTAACGGGGCAGACCTTCATGCACATGTTACAACCGATACACTTGCTCTCTGTGATAAAGGCTTTTGACCGGGGCAGGAGAAGGTCTACGATGGCCTTTGTGGGGCACTTTATTGCGCAAAGGCCACACATCCTGCACTTGTCTATGTTTATGGTTGAGACGTTGTTTGCTATACTTGGAGCCTCATAGGGGCAGACCTTGACACACATGCCACAGGCGATGCAACCGATCTGGCAATTCTTTCGGGTATCAGCGCCCTTGTCCCTGGAGTGGCACGCCACCAACACTGCCTTTGATGAGGGCAGGATTTCAATCACCTGTTTTGGGCAGGCCCTGGCACACGCCCCACAGCCGGTACATTTCTTTGTATTGACAATCGGCAGGGACTGATCGCTCATTTCGATGGCGCCGAAGGTACACACGCTCTTGCACGTGCCGTAGCCCAGACAGCCGTAGACGCAGGACTTGTCCCCTCCGCCGGCAAGCACTGCCGCCCTGCAATCCTTCACACCTTCGTACTTGAATCTCTTTGTTGACCTTGCCCGGTCTCCCTGGCACAGAATCCGGGAGTACTGTGGTTCCCTGGCAGAGGCCTTCTTGCCGGTAATGAGGGCAACAAGTTCGGACACAGTCGATCCCCCGGGGGAACACAGGTTGGGGGATACGTAGCTCTTTTGCACGACCGCCTCCGCATACTGCTGGCAACCGGCAAAGCCGCACGCACCACACTGCGCACCGGCAAGCACGTCGCGGACCTCTTCCACCTTGGGGTCTACCTCTACCGAAAACCTCTTGGCCGCAAAGGCCAGGCCCAGCCCAAACAACGCCCCGATGCCGCCAACAAACAGCAGCGTAAACTTGATGGTTGCACCCATGTTCACGCTCTCTTTGGCTTCCATCCCGCCACCTACGCCAACAGAGGGTAACGGTATGCTGTTGAGCACACTGTCGAGCAAATGTATAATGTCAAAAAAACCGTTTACTGTCAAAATATCTGCCATCCTGTCATCCTTGTCATCCTTAGTCATAAGCGTTTCACACTAAAAAGGAAGGAAGGGAGAGAGAAGGGGGCGGCTCTGCCCCCCCTCAGACCCCCCCGCAAGGGGACCAGTCCCCTTGACCCCATAATGCTCGCTCCTTTAACTTAAAATCAGGGGGATACTTTCACTTGCAAAGAAAAGGGAATAAGATAAAAAAATGTTTGAAGAGTTAGATAAAGATGTATTTGATTTAAATGTGGACAGTGGATTTCGGTTTGATTGTCACAGTGGGTTATCGTGTTACAATGTTTGTTGTCGGGAGTTGGATATCGTGTTGTCGCCTTATGACATAGTTCGGATGAAGAACCGGTTGGGAATAACGTCCGGTGAGTTTCTGTTGAGGTACACCATTACTACTATAGCCAAGGAGACTAACTTACCGTTTATAAAGTTGGGGATGGATGATGAGGGTAAGTGTCTGTTTGTTACAGAGGAGGGTTGTTCGATCTATGGAGACAGACCGTTGGTGTGTCGGTATTATCCGTTGGGGTATGGAGTTGCAAAGAAGGGTACGGATGGCGGGCATTTTTATTTTCTGATAAAGGAGGACTTTTGCAAGGGGCATGTGCAGGATAGGGATTGGATCATCCGGCAGTGGAAGAAGGACCTTGAGATCGACCACTACGAGGACATGAACAAGGATTGGGTTGACATAATCCTCAAGAAGAAGTTGTTGAGCAAGGATAGTGTCCCCGATGACAAGAGTATACGGATGTTTTTCATGGGCAGTTACGATGTTGATTCGTTTCGGGACTTTGTGTTTAAGAGTGCGTTTTTGAACACGTTTGAGCTGGAGGATGAGGAGATCGAAATCATTCGGCAGGATGAGGGGGAGCTGATGAAGTTTGCCCACCGGTGGTTGCTCTTTGCGTTGTTTAAGTCTCCCACGTTGGTGCTCAAGAGGGATGCGGTAAGGGGTAAGTGTCAGGTGTAGGTACAAACAAGGAGATAGTGCATGGTGACAATTACTGACGATAAGAAAATTAGGTATCCTCTCAAAAAAGCAGGGTAATTTTTATTTCACGTTTAAACCTTCATGAATAGGAGCACTATTCGCCCCCGCCCATGAAAATTGCGAGAGCCTTATGCATTGTGCCCTGGTTCTACTGCTCTTGACAGTTTTTTCATTCAACTG
>NZ_JABXWD010000420.1 GCF_019173545.1 Candidatus Magnetobacterium casense
AGTGCTGCTTTCGGGTCGCATGGATGCCGTGCGCTCTCATCCGGACTATGGCCTTGAGGTGGTTGACTATAAGCTGTCAAAGGGTGCCAATTTCAGACATGACATCCTGCAACTGGCCATCTATGCCAGACTGTTGGCCATCGCAAAGCCGGGGCTTAAGTTTCACGCATCCCTGGAGTACTACCTCCCCGAAATTGAAACGGTCGATGTTACGCCAAAGGAACTGGAAGATATCTTCAACGAACTGGTTGAACCGGTACTTCACGACCTGGTTGTTCAACAGAGGTCGTCACCGGGCAAGCGGGATCACACACACGATGAACCGGATGATGCCCCTGAGGTCAAAGACTTCTCCGATGCCATACAAAAGTGCTACGCAAACTTCAAACTCAACGTTGAGGTAATCGGCAAGCAGGAAGCCCCGCAGTTGGTGCGCTACAAGGTAAGGCCGGGGACAGGGGTGAAGGTTGCATCACTTGTCAGTCGTGCTGCGGATTTGAAGGTGCAACTGTCGCTGAAGCAGCCCCCGCTGATTGAGCCGGCTGAGGGGTGTGTCACAATCGATATCCTCAAGGACAGACCCGACACCGTCCTGTGGGCGGACGTGCTCCGGAGGCCGGAGTATGTGGCCAACGCCAGTGCTGTGGCATTTCCCATCGGCATAGGCGTGGACAATCAGGTCTTGGTTGGCGACCTGGCCGATCCGCTGCACTGTCATGTCCTTGTCGCCGGCAGCACGGGCAGCGGTAAGAGTGAGTTTTTGAGGTCTCTGGTGGCATCGCTGATCAAGAGGAATACGCCTCAGACGCTAAGGTTTACCATCGTCGATCCAAAGCAGGTGACGTTTGCCTCCAGAGATTGCGATATGTCAAACAGCGCCTATCTGACCGAGTCGATAATCCACGACATCGACGCAACCATTGACTGCCTCCAGAGGGCGGTGGATGAGATGGATGAGCGATACGGCTTGCTTGCAAAGGCAGCGGGTGATGACTTGCCATGTTACGTCATCGTGATGGATGAGTTTGGCGACATCGTTCTGTCGGCCACCAAGGAGCAGCAGCGGCAATTTGAGTCCCTCGTGGTACGGCTTGCGGCGAAGGGGCGTGCCTGCGGGATTCACCTTGTGTTGGCCACGCAGCGACCGGATGCCAAGATCGTCACGGGGCTTATAAAGGCCAATCTGCCGTTAAAGGTTTGTCTGAAGGTCACAACCTCAAAGAACTCACAGATCGTATTGGATGTAACCGGCGCAGAGGTCTTGCGTGGCTACGGCGACATGCTCTGTCAACGAGGCAGCGGCCTTGAGCGTGCGCAGTCGCCACTGATAGCGCAGGAGGAGTTTGCCGCCATCGTCGGGTAGGAAAAATGGGGTCAAGGGGACTGGTCCCCTTGCGGGGGGTTCTGAAGGGGGGCGGAGCCGCCCCTTTCTTTCTTTTATCGCACACAATCGAAACGTGCTATAATACAACCTAAGTCTGAGTTTGTACGTAGACCGTGTAGGAAAAAATATAACAAAACAGAGAATTTAATGGTAAATGGATTCCGTGCAACCTTACACACGCCATAGAGTGCCGACTTTGAAAAACCTGATTACTATTGCCCCGTGACATTCTTGCACCGTGTCAAATATCACCTGAGCTTGATAAAAAAATGTCTGATTATGTTATACTAAACTCGTGAGCGAGAGACATGAGACTATCTGCACATAAAGGCAATGTTATGGCGGTAATTGCGGTGCTATTGACGGTTGTGGTTTGTTCACTGGCCGTTGCCTATACCTCGACAGAACCTCCTGTCGATCCCCTGTATTTGAAGTACGAATTTGGCAATGGCAAAAACGTCATAAACGTAGGCATTCAGCCCATGTACCTGCCGGCAAACATAATCACGGAGGTCATGAGATGTGATGCCGTACTCTACGATACGCTAAAAGACCTCGGCATGGAGATCAGGTTCTTTCCGTTTTCCAAAGGGCGTGACGTAAACTATTTCCTCCTCAGAGGCGACCTCCAGGTGGGCGTAGGAGGCGATCTGCCTGCCATCGTGGCAGCCTCTACCGACAAGGTGGTTGTAGCGTCGCTGATGCAGTATGGTTTCACCTCGGTCGTCACAAAGCAACACACGAGGATAAAGGACTTACGTGGCACCAAAATAGGTTACGCCTTTGGCTCAAACGCCCACTACACCCTCCTCAGCGCCATGTCCATAGAGGGTAATATCCCCAAAGATGTCCGTCTTGTCAAAATGGAAGTAACAGATATGGTTGCCGCACTCAGGGCGCACAAGATAGATGCCTTTGCCGCCTGGGAACCAACGGTTACGGAGGCACTGATTACATTGCCCGGCTCTGATGTGATATACAGCAAGGTAAGTTCGGGGTTTATGTACTTCGGGAAGGACTTTTATGCCTCACACCCCGATGCCGCAGAGGCCATCGTTGCTTCCGAGCTAAGGGCCTTGAGGTGGCTGCAGAGGGGCAAAAACAATCTGCTAACGGCAGCAAAATGGGCACTGGACAGGCAGAAATCATTCAGCGGTAAACCCTCACCATTAACGCCTGAGCATATAGCCGAAATTGCCTTAAAGGACTTGCCAGGCATGAATACAGACCCAAGGCTGCCAATGGGTAATTTTGCCCAACACGGTACGATGAGCGAAGAGTTCGATTTTCTCAAGTCGATAGGATTTATACCATCTGGGATGTCGATAGATATAGTATACAAAAATTTCCAGCCGGGTATTATCGAAAGGATCGCAAACA
>NZ_JABXWD010000421.1 GCF_019173545.1 Candidatus Magnetobacterium casense
GCGCCCGTTTTTCAGATGGTTTGATAGGGTTGTTTTCCGGCTCAGAGATATGTATGTAAGACTGGTCGGCCACGTTCTTGCAAAAAAACTGCGCTATATATTGCTTTATGTGCTGATTGTGGGTACCGTATGGTATCTGTTCCAGCGTATGCCCACCTCCTATCTGCCGGAAGAGGACCAGGGGATTTTGCTGGTTCAGGCGAACCTTCCCGCCGGTTCTACACTGGAACAGACCCAAAAGGTCATGGATGAGATCAGGGAGTATTTCCTGACTCAGGAGAAAGATACAGTGGAATCCTTCCTTGGAGTCTCAGGACTCAGTTTTAGCGGACAGGGCCAAAACATGGGATTTGGATTTGCCAAACTCAAGGACTGGCACCTGCGTCAACGCCATGACTTCAAGGTCAATGCAATATCAGGGAGGGCTATGGGCAGATTTTCGAAGATTCGTAACGCCATGGTATTTGCCTTCCCGCCGCCATCTGTCATAGAGCTTGGAATTGCCACGGGATTTGACTTTCAGTTGCAGGACCGTGGCGGCCTTGGACACGCCGCTCTGTTGGCAGCCAGAGACCAACTCCTTGGCATGGCTGCACAAGACAAACGACTGATGGCTTTACGACCCAACAGCATGGAAGACGTGCCGGAGTACCACGTTGACGTAGACTGGGAAAAGGCCGGAGCCTTGGGAGTTCCCATCAGCTCTATCCATAGCACTATTGCATCTGCCTTTGGCGGTGCCTATATCAATGATTTTATCCAGGCCGGACGGGTCAAGCGTGTATATGTCCAGGCGGATGCACCGCAGCGTATGTTGCCTGATGACCTGGAAAGGCTTTATGTACGCAACAAAGCAGGAAATATGGCACCATTTTCGTCTTTTGCCTCCGGACACTGGACATATGGCTCTCCAAAGCTGGAGCGCTATAACGCATTTCCATCCGTAAACATCTGGGGATCGCCAACACCGGGCAGGAGTACCGGTGAGGCAATGCAGGCCATGGAAGAGATCGCCTCAAAACTGCCGCAGGGAATCGGCTTTGACTGGACAGGACTCTCCTACCAGGAGCGAATGGCGAGTTCACAAACTTCTATTCTTTATGCGTTTTCCATTTTAGTGATCTTTCTGTGTGTTGCGGCCTTGTACGAAAGCTGGTCTATACCCATTGCCAATATGTTGATGTTGCCCCTGGGGGTGTTAGGTGCCATACTGGCTACCTCGTTGCGGGTGTTTCCCAATGATGTATATTTCCAGATTGGTTTTCTCACCACCCTTGGACTGTCCACAAAAAATGCCATCCTTATTATTCAGTTTGCAAGGGATCAGATAGCGCATGGGGCCAGCCTGATCGATGCGGTACTTGCGGCTGCCCGTGTGCGTTTTCGGCCGGTTATAATGACCTCGTTGGCTTTCTTTTTTGGCGTCCTGCCTCTGGCCATTGCAACCGGCGCAGGTGCAGGTGCCCAAAGCGCCATTGGTACGGCTGTTGCCGGTGGAATGCTCTCGGCTACATTTATCGACCTCTTTTTCATCCCTCTGTTTTTTGTGCTTACCTCGCGCAAAAAAAGACACCAAAATCAGCCACATGAACAGGGATCAGAGACCAACAATGTCAAGGAGGTGTCTTAAATATGATTAGATATCTGTCTTTAATAACGTGCGTGCTTGTCTGTCTTACAGGCTGCTCTTTTACGCCGAAATATACACAGCCTGAGGCCCCGGTGCCTGCCCAATGGCCCACCGGTGAGGCATACAAAGCACTCAAGACTGCCGACATTCCAACACCGCAACTGAGGTGGCAGGAATTTTTCACCGACGCAAGGATGCAACAGCTCATAGAGACAGCCTTGAACAATAACCGAGACCTGCGCCTTGCCGCCTTGAGTGTTGAAAGGACACGTGCCCTGTACGGTATTGAGCGGGCAGGACTGCTGCCAACGGCCAGTGCAACCGTAAGCGATAGCAATAAGCGCAGTTCATATGATAGCGTGAGGGTAGAAGAACCAAGGACAACGCAGCAATACAGCGTTAATCTTGGCATTGCTTCGTGGGAGATAGACTTCTTTGGCCGTATCAGCAGTCTGAAAGATGCAGCATTGCAGCAGTATCTATCTACGCAACAGGCCCGTCGCAGCGCACAACTTTCCCTTATCTCTGCGGTTGCCGATACGTATCTGTCTCTTGCCGCCAATCTGGAGATACTTGCTCTGGCAAAATCCACCCTCGATGTTCAACAGGCTACCTATGAGCTGATAAAACGGCGCTACGATGTCGGACTTGCCTCCGAACTGGACATCCGTCGGGTACAAACGCAGGTGGCCACGGCAAGTGGTGATGTTGCCAGATACACACAGTTGGCAGCGCAAGGCGAAAATGCCTTGAACCTGCTGGTTGGCTCGCCAATCCCGCAAGAACTCCTGCCGGTAGACTTAAGTAGCGTAAGCCCTCTCGATGATATTTTTCCCGACCTGTCCTCCGAGGTACTCCTTAGCCGCCCCGATGTCATTGAGGCTGAAGCTATCCTCAAGGCTGCCTCCGCCAATATTGGTGCAGCACGGGCGGCTTTCTTTCCGCGTATTTCTCTTACAGCCGCAATTGGAACTACAAGTGATGAGCTTTCAGGACTGTTCAAAAGTGCTTCGGGGACATGGAGTTTTGCGCCACAGATAACTATGCCGATCTTTGATGCGCGCACAAGACCTGCCCTGAGGGTCAGCAAGGCAGATATGGACGTAGCATTGACTCAATATGAAAAAGC
>NZ_JABXWD010000422.1 GCF_019173545.1 Candidatus Magnetobacterium casense
CCTACCTGGCAGCCTGTACGGGGATGGACGCCATGATTCACGCCATCGAGGCATTTGTCTCCCTGGGCAGTTCTCCCTTTACGGACGTGCATGCACTGGCGGCAATCAGGACGATTAACGATAACCTGATAGAGTCCGTCGAAAATCCCGGCAATATAGAGTTGCGTTCCAGGATAATGTTTGGCAGTCTTGAGGCCGGTCTGGCGTTTTCCAATGCGTGCCTGGGCGGGGTTCATGCAATGGCACACAGCCTTGGGGGCCTGCTGGACCTCCCACATGGCGAGTGCAATTGTATGCTGCTGAGGCATGTCGTAGACTTCAACTTCAACGAAACCGCAGAGCGATACATAGAGGTAGGAAAACAAATGGGGCTTGATCTGCATGGCATGACCATGCAACAACAAAAAAACGCCATCATAAACAGGATTGACTACCTCTCAGACAGACTGAACATTACCAAGGGGCTTAGTAAAAAAGGGGTTGCCATCTCCGACATCCCTGCTCTTGCCAAAAACGCATTTAAAGACGCCTGCATGATAACCAATCCCAGAAGACCCCAAAATGTAAGGGACATTGAGGTACTCTATGAAGAAGCGACCTGACAAGACCATCAACGAGTCCTCCGAGGCACTCTTTACAGACTCCAGTGATTGGGACTCGGTGCGTGAAAAGATACTGGGGCTTGGACACCAGCCCAGCAAGAAGAGTTATTACCCGGAGCTTCAGCGCAAACTCGCAGAGCTAAACAGGTTTAAATCACTCCTCGATCAAACCCGGGATGCCATCCTCCTGCTGGAAAAGGACAGCGGCAAGGTCTCCGACGTAAACGAGTATGCCGCCCTGCTGCTGGGCTATGGCAGGGATGAACTCATAGGCATGGCGATTGACGAAATCCTGCCAATTAACGATACCCTCAATGAGAGAAGCATAACTGCCATGATCAAAAGAGACAAGAGCAAGGTCTCTGTTGAAATAAACGTGCGGGTGGTTGACTTTGACAACAAGGCCTATGTCGTCGTGGTAGGGAGGGACATCACTGAGCGTCTGAGACACGAACAGGAGCTGCAACTGTACAGAACCCACCTTGAGGTCATGGTCGAAGAGCGAACCAGGGAACTGTCACAGACCCTGCAACATCTCAAGGCAACACAGGCACAACTGATACAGTCGGAAAAGATGGCCTCTCTGGGCCAACTGGTTGCGGGGGTGGCACACGAAATAAATACACCCGTGGGGGCGGCTATTATTGTCTCTTCGCATATGGCAGAGATAACAAAAAATATCACATCGGCCTTTGATAACAGTAAAATAAAAAAACGAGACCTACAGGATTACCTTGAAAAAGTCAGCGAAGATGCCGACCTTGTCTTGAGAAACCTGCTGCGTACCAGTGAGCTGATCAGGAGTTTCAAGATGGTGTCCGTAGACCAGATAACACAGGACAAGCGAGAGTTTAATGTAAAATCATACATTAACGATATTATATTAAGCATGAAACCAAAGGTTAAGGGTAATCATAAAATAGAGGTAAATTGCCCTGATGACATAAATATTACCAGTTATCCCGGGGCATTTGGGCAGGTGATAATCAATCTGTTAATGAACTCCCTGACACACGCCTATGATAAGAATAGCAGTGGTACTATCAGGATAGATGTCTCTAAAGATGCGGACAGGATATCGTTAATATACAAGGATGACGGCAAGGGAATTGCGGGGGAATATGTAAACAAGATATTTGACCCCTTCTTTACAACAAACAGGTATGGTGGCAGCAGCGGTCTGGGTCTGCACATCGTTTATAACATTATTCACCAGACGTTAGGTGGCACAATTGACTGTGAGAGCGCTGAGGGACAGGGAACTACTTTTAACTTGACATTAGCGATAAAGTAACAATGGAGGGGTGGTGTTGTGTCAGAGGATGAAGATTTAGTATTTTACGAGGACAGTGAAGGCGACGGTATTGATGCAGGTACCGATGAGGACAACCGCTGGAAGGTCATGATTGCAGATGATGACCTGGAGATACACAGGGCCATAAAGATAGGGTTGGCGGAATTCTCTTTTGATGGCAGGAGGTTGGATTTTATCTGTGCCCGCTCTGCCGATGAGGCTGCCGGATTGATGAGCCGGCATACTGATATAGCGTTGATTTTCCTGGATGTAGTGATGGAGCGTGATGATGCCGGTCTGTTGCTGGTGAGACACATTCGGGAGGGCTTAAAAAACAAAACCGTCAGGATCATCCTCTACACCGGACAGCCTGGTCTTGCACCGGAGGTGGATGTGGTTGTCAACTATGACATCAATGATTACAAGGAAAAAGGTGAGCTGACCATGCACAGGCTGTACACGGTGGTAGCCTCTGCGCTGCGCTCATACAGGGACATGGTTGTGCTTGAGGTCACGGTAGAGAGGCTGCGCAAACTCACGGAGGCCGTAACACATGCAATGGCTGCGGCGGTTGAGGCAAGGGACCCCTACACGGCCGGTCATCAACGCAGGGTTGCCGATCTGTCCTGTGCCATTGCGCATGAGATGCACCTGCCACAAAGCCAGACGGAGTGCATCAAGTTGGCCGCCATCATACACGACATCGGCAAACTCACGATCCCCTCCGAAATCCTCAGCAAACCCGGCAGACTCAAGCCACACGAGTTTGACCTCATTAAGGACCACTCTCAGATCGGATATGATATCCTCAAGGGCATAGAGTTTCCCTATCCTGTGGCGCAGATAATCCTTC
>NZ_JABXWD010000423.1 GCF_019173545.1 Candidatus Magnetobacterium casense
AAACAAGAAGAGCTGGGTAGTGGGAAGCCACAGACCCAGCTCTTCAATTACCATCTTTACTCTCTTCTTTCGCCAGTCAGAAACTACTAGCGTTTTACGAGAGTAAAACTCCAGGCGTTACCACGGAATATTATCTCCCATGATAACCGGGGTAGAAATCAGGGCCCTGTATGTTATCCCACTGCGCCCCAATATCTATCCACTCTACTATCAAATACCTCTCGTCCTGCGTCAGGAATTTGTCATGCAATACACGTCCCTCTACCGGGAACACATTCTCCCTCGGCTTAAACGAACTTAATTCCTCTTCATACAACCTCCAAACCAACAAACTGTTGATGGCTGCCGATGGATTAACATACTTACCACCTATGTTCACATCCTTACCCCTCTGCGCCTCCAACAAACTGTTGTATGCACGGCTGAATGCCGCCACTCCATCTACACCCACCAACTCTGCTCCACCGGTCAGATCAGGAGGATTGCCGGCATTATGACACCCGGCACACTTCGCATCGATGATCGGCTGTATATCCCTGCGGAAATCCACCGTCCTCCTCTTATCGTCCGTTAAACCTTCCACCGGCTGTGATGTCGTTCCTGATGGACCTCCATAGTAAATATCAGAAGGTACCACAACGTCCTCACCATGCCTTACTCCCTGATATACCCCAGCCTTGTCAAACTTCAAGTATCCAAATGCAAAGGGTGAATCATAGTGGCTCCTGTCATCATACCACCAGTTATATAAAGCCTTCGAATGCAGATTCTTGAACGCCCTTCCACGATATGAACCATAGTGGCATCCACTGCAAATCCTACCATGATAAGGCCTTAAATATGCCCAGGCTAACCCGCTCTGCACCGACATCCCCTTGTCATCCAATATCTGAATGTAGTATGGGGTATCAGCCGTCTGCGATGTTACCACTGATCCATCATCCTCTACGTTCTGATAACCGATAATCCTCCTCTGCTGGAACGCCGTGCCTGAGTTACTGCTCGACCTGCAACTACCCAAAAGATGCTTCCCTGCTCCTACCAGGAACCTGCTCTCCTCTGGCTCAACGCACCTTACACCTTCTACTATCCTGACGGCCTTTATGTCTCCATGCTTCATCTCCTTGGCCCTCTGGCTTGGATATGGACCTACTGGTATATCCGTCAACGTCGTATCAAAACTTATCCATGTTGCCCATGAATGCGGATACCCTTCCACCGTCACCTGGTCAAATGGCTGATACGTCACTGTCGTTACACCAAAATTCTTTCCGGCTGTAAAGGTGTTTATCCACCTCGGCTTGTACTTGATATACACCGGCGCTGGCTGATGATCGTTCCACTCTGTATCATTGTATACAGACTCCCCGGCCTTGCCCGCCTTAAAGTCAAACCAGTAAATACCAAAATCCCCTCTCTCTGCATAGGACACCAACATCCTGTCGTCTGGAAGAGGATACGGACTCCTGTACAACCCACCATCATTCTTGCTCAACTTCTCATACGTCTTGTTGAATGGAGCATCCCAGCTTACCGCTGCCAACTGTCCCACTCCCCAATTCATATACGGAGACTCTACATACACAAGCTTCCTGTCTCCAAAGGTAATCTTCGCCTGTGACCTGCCACATGCCCCTCCTATCTCACCATCACAGTTCCCATAGATCGGCCTCGGATATGCACCATCCCAGTTATCAACACACAGCATCACCCGACCCTGTCCATCAGCCCTGCTCCCGTTTGCCTGTACACTGGAAAACAGGATGTTACCATCCGGCGTAAGCGCTGGATCAAAATTGGAACTTACATTGTAGGTTATCTGATCTATCGAGGTATTCAAGTGCGGAAACTCTATCCCGGACAACACGTGACCGGTTATTCTCTGCGTCACCTGACCACCCTGCGTATCTAACCTGAAAAGATTATACGCATAAGGATTGTGGAACTCATCCCTTACTCCATCCGGAGAACCTGCAAATATGATGAACCCGGTCTTCTCTACCGACCCGTGCTCCTTCCAGTCTCCTTCAAAATACCTGTCTCTCCATATGATACGCCCTTTACCCTCTTCTATACTACCTGCTGCATAGTATATCGGAGCACGGCACGTTCCCTTGTAATCCGTCATCTGCCTCACCCCACTGCCATCTACGTTCATCTCCCATATCTGGCAACCGCCGCCCTTCTTGTGGATACCGGCAAACGCAAATTTCTTACCATCCCAATACGTGCACGGATCAAAGGCCGACGCAAAATCACCCGTCAATACCTTTAACTCCCTCGTCTTTAAATTGTAAGACACGATCCTGCTCCCCTCTGATACATAATGAGGATAGCTCTGATAAGGATCACCTTTTGCCGTCCTCGGCGACTGTGTAAACAATATCGCCTCTACAGGACCCTGCACTTCCTTTGACATTCCACTATAATCACCCCAATTGGCCTTCCCCTGCTGCGATCCACCCATCATTACCTGGTTCGAAGCAAAGAGGTTACCACAGACTAATGCACCCGCAACAAATGCCGATGCCATTATTGCTCCTATTTTCCTCTTACCCATCTGTTGGCATTCTCCTTTCACTTTAAATATACTCTTTAAACCTATTACCATCTCTCTCTTCTGCTAATTTATAACGCCTTCATGAATTCTACCAGGTCTTCCAACTCCTGCGGAGACAAGTGCGACGTCCTTCCATGCATGTCCTTCTCCGTCACCAAATTGTTGACCGTGTCCAT
>NZ_JABXWD010000424.1 GCF_019173545.1 Candidatus Magnetobacterium casense
ATGAGCGGACTAATAGTTTAATAACTTACTTTACAATAACCAACCATTTAGCCTTTGTTTTCCTGTCTTTCTTACCGCAACCCGTAAAAAGTGAATATTGCGTGATTGTCGCTTATGGCTGCCTATTGCTCAATGTGCGTCCTACAGTTGCCGGGAGTGATTATAGCCGTTTAAAGCAATCAGTTGATAGAATAAGCAGGCCGGTTTTACCGGTCATGCAGGGGACAAAAGCAAGATGTAATTTGAGGAGGAAGTTATGTTTGGGAGAAGTAAGAACCGAGAAGAGAGAAGGCATTTCCAGTCGTACAGAAGGTCGGGCGTAGGAGTACTGCTTACCCTGGCGCTGGTTGTGGTGATTGGGGCCGCCTATGCCGGAACCGTGAGCCTACCGCAGACGGGGCAGACGACGAGTTACGACGCCAACACTCCACAACGTGACGACGGCGCACTCCAGGTGGGTGTAGCATGGCCAAGTCCACGGTTTACCGACAACGGCAACACGATCACCGACAATCTCACGGGGCTGATGTGGACTAAAAACGCTAATCTTCCCGGCGGAGCTAGGGATTGGCAAGGGGCCCTGGACTATGTTGCGTCAATGAACAGCGGGGCTGGTACATATGGTTACACCGACTGGCGGTTGCCGAACATAAATGAATTGGAGAGCCTTGTCAATGCGACTCAGGCTTATCAAGGGGCATGGCTAAATGCGCAGGGGTTTACTAACGTGCAGTCTCCCGATTACTGGTCGTCTACGTCATACGCTACCGCTACGTCCGACGCTTGGTTTGTCCGCATGGTTGAGGGAATCGTCAACGCTAGCGTTAAGTCCTCCTACGACTACGTGTGGCCGGTTCGTGGGACATCGTATATTCGGTCTACAGGGCAGACAGCATGCTACAACGCAAGCGGCACAACCATAGCGTGTACTGGTACAGGACAAGACGGTGAGCTACAAAAGGGCGTGGCTTGGCCAAATCCACGGTTCACAGACAACGGTAATCTGACTGTTACCGACAACCTCACTGTTCTACTATGGATGAAAGACGCTGGTACACCAACGGTGGGCGCTTGCACAGGTGGGATCAAGTATTGGCAGCCAACACTGGATTATGTGCTCTGCCTAAATACTGCCAACTACCTTGGTTACAGTGACTGGCGGCTGCCAAATATAAAAGAGTTGTTTAGCCTAATTGACCATGCAATGTATAATCCACCGGTTCCATCCGGCCACCCCTTTACAAATGTGCAGTCTTCTAACCTCTACTGGTCATCCACGTCGTATGCTGGACCTGCATCCAACGCTTGGAGTGTAGGCATGGCCGCTGGCAATATCGCCATCGACGTTAAGTCCAATAACCCCTACTCCACTTTGCCAGTACGCACCGGGCCTGTGGGTACGTTGGTCAATCTGGACATTTCAAAGGCCGGAACAGGCTCCGGTACGGTGACAAGCACGTCCTCAGAGATCAGTTGCGGTTCAACATGCACCTTTCCATATCCAACAGGTGCATCCGTGACCCTGACCGCTGCTGCGGACTCCGGTTCTACCTTCACCGGCTGGAGCGTGGACTGCTCGGGGACGAGTTCAACCTGCACGCTAACGATGTCGGCGGCAAAGAACGTCACAGCTACATTTGCCACCCCGACACCGACACCAACACCTACTCCAACAGCTACCCCAACACCGACGCCAACTCCAACTCCAACGACGACGCCTACACCCACGCCCACAGCAACCCCAACAGCTACACCTACACCAACGCCTACTACGACACCAACGCCTACTCCCACATCAGCCCCGACTCCCACTCCTGCACCTACCCCAGTTGTCGTCACTGACGACAAAGGTAATCCCGTTACCATCAGCGTTGCAACCACAGCGAACATCGCCAGCATTAGCGCTACCACAACCCCCGATGTCAATGGACTCAAACTAAGCACAGGCAATAGCGGACGCTTACCGATAGGCACAATAACCTTTACCCTGACAAACGTGCAACCCAATGTTGATACCCAAATCACCTTCTACATGCCTCAGACGATAAACGTAAACCGTGTCTTTAAGTACGGGCCAACTTCTACAAATACTACTCCACATTGGTATGACTTCAATTGTGATAAGAGCGTGAGCAACAAGCCCTGCGGTGAGGTTAATGTCGTGCAAGGTCAGAAGATTGTTACTCTTCACCTTACAGACGGTGCATTGGGGGATAACGACTTAACGGTCAATGGGACGATTGTTGACCCCGTGGCATTTGTCCAGGATGTAACGACAGTGCCGACGCTCAACGAGTACGGGACGATCATCCTGATGGCGCTTTCGAGCCTTATATTGATGCGCAGGTTGAGGCGTTAAATTCATCCCAAGCCCTCGCATGAAGGGGTCAGCGAGGGGCGAGCCGCCCCCGGCTTAATGGGGGACTTGTCCCCTTGCAGGGGGTTCTGAAGGGGCTAGGTGCGATCTGGAGCGAAAAAGAAGGCGTAGCCGCCCCTTTCTTTTTCTTTGCTTTAAATTATGGGCAGGTACTTATCATCGCATCACAGAATTTTTTTACAGGAAAAAAATATTCCCCCGCCTCTTGACAAATGCACGGTGAATTTATTCGGGTTGAAAGAGCAAGGCGACATAAGGCTCTGAAAATACTTCTGAACTTTTCTCTTCAATTAATATTATGATTGTATCATGTATACAGAGTACAATGGTATCACAGCGATTGATCTACATG
>NZ_JABXWD010000425.1 GCF_019173545.1 Candidatus Magnetobacterium casense
GCACCACAATCAACCGTGGTTACCAGTATTTAAGGCACTTTTATCCCTTCATAATATGGCATTGTTACTATGCGGCAGCAACATGACCACGTTTGAATGGAGTGCTACCGCCGCATATGAGGTGTTGGTTTTGCATATATAATTATTTAACATAATAAACCTTATCAGACGTTAAAAAGACAACTTTGCCACCTAAACCAGTATGCTATCAATGATAACGGTTGTGCTGACGTGAATCGACCGCAGGGAGCGTGGGGGGCAATGGGACAGGTTCACTCGTGTGGTGGGTATGAAGCAGGGACAGAGCCGTCTCTCTCTTGCCTGGCCACTGCTAAGGCTGTTGCAGGTGGGGCTAAGACCAGGCCGCTTGGGCCAGTCGGCTGCCTTTTGCAGATTGCCGGATTGGCTATATAGCACGTTTCGATTGGATTAAATACAATATACATGGCATTTTTATGGGGTCAAGGGGACTTCTTCGTGCCCGGGGCGGCTCGCCCCTCCCCTTGCGGGGGGTTCTGAAGGGGGCCAGGTGCGACTTTTATGGCAGGGGTGCCTCACCCCCTGGAGCGTCAAGAAGCGGAGCCGCCCCTTTCTTTCTTTTTTGAAACGTGCTATATATGTCATCACAGGATTTTTCACAGCAAGCGTTTTTTTTATTTCTTTTTGCAATAACAATATTGTATACTACCGTCTATGAGCAAGAGTGTCTTAAATAGCTACATTGACAAGATGACGGGCCATACGAAAAATCCGCAGGTTGTGGATGTTTCGGAAATATTTTGGTCGTGGGTTGGGGCTTTTTGGGGTATCAGCGCTGTAGCTCTCCTGCACTACAAGGTGTTTAAGGGAATGGACATGATGATGCTGATTGGTTCGTTTGGGGCGTCGGCTGTGCTGATTTATGCAGCGATCAAGAGTCCGCTGGCTCAACCGAGGAACTTGCTCGGAGGGCATATCTTGTCGGGACTGGTTGGCGTGGCTGCTTACAACATTTTTGGTGGTCATCTGTGGCTTGCGGCCCCGATGGCAGTTGCCACGGCAATTGCGGTAATGCTTGCAACAAAGACGCTTCATCCCCCGGGAGGTGCAACCGCCTTAATCGCCGTCATAGGCGGAGCGGATGTACATGCCCAGGGCTTTCTGTATGCCCTTATACCTGCCGGAAGCGGGGCGATAATCATGCTGCTCGTTGCACTGATAGTCAACAACATCCCAAAGACCCGGCGATATCCGGAGTTTTGGTTTTAGGGTGTGTAGGAGCCTTGAATTTATACTTTTCAGGTGTATTAAGTTATATAAATTTGATCGATTTTAAGTAAAAAAAACTAAGGAGTACATATGGCAGCCGTGCAGGGCAGAAAGAAAATTGGCGAGGCACTTATACAGGCAGGATTAATTACACAGGCCCAATTGCAAAGGGCATTGAATCACCAGGCCACGTTAAAGGCAATAGGTGAACGACCGCTTTTGGGTAATGTACTCGTTGAATTAAACATTTTAACAGTAAATCAGTTGTTGGCTGCCACACAGAGGTATGACTTCAAACTGCCGTTCTGTGAGTACCTGTTAATGGACAACAAGGTGACAAAAGAACAGGTCTACCAGGCCCTGGCAGTGCAAGAGGCAAACCCCACAAGGCGCCTTGGCGATATACTGGTTAAAGACCTTAAAATAATAAGCCATGAAACCCTCTTAAGGACGCTCGCCAAGCAATATAACGTGGCACGCATAAAGCCGGACGTCTCCGAGGTAGAACCCGATGTGTTCTTTGCATTTACCGATAAAATGTTGTTGGAAAAACAGTGCATACCGTACAAGAAGTTCGTGGCCGACCAGGGCATGGTGATCTGCCAGTGTCTGGTGGCAGACATAAAACGCAGGGACCTCCAAAAGCTGACAGATGAGGTATCCAGGGTACTGAGGACACAGATAACCGCCGAAACCAAGGGGGCTGAAAAAATCACCGTTACTGTTGAATATGCCCTCGCTGACCTTGATGAGATCATGTCATTTATACCGCACGCATATGAAAACAAAGAGGCGATCTCCTTCTCAAAGAAGATCAAGGTAGATACGATGGAGCGTGAGGAGACGCTCAATATCGGCAGAAAATTCTACTCAACCAACACAAATCTCAATATCTTTATGCAAATAATGATGAAGGCAATAGACTTGGGGGCCTCCGACATACACTTTGAGCCGATGAAGGACAAGCTGCGCGTGCGTTTCCGCATTGACGGCGTGTTGATACCGCAGCCTGACCTGCCAAAGGCCCTCAATTCTCATTTTATCAGAGGGCTTAAAAACTTCTTCAGATTCAAGGACTCACACCTCAGAAACGTTGTTGTTGATGACCGTAAGAGGGTATTTTACGAGGACAAGGGCATCGAGACAGACCTGAGAATATCGATCCTGCCAACCGTGTTTGGCGATAAGATGGTCATACGTGTGCTCATTCAAAGCGACGTTATCCCGACGTTTGAGAAGCTGGGGATGTTCAAAAACCTTATGCTCAAGTACCAGATGGTGTGTTCGATGTCGTCGGGGATAGTGATCGTGACCGGTCCCACGGGTTCGGGCAAGACCACGACCCTGTTTGCCACGCTGGACTACCTCAACGATGAATCCATAAACATCCTTACCCTTGAGGACCCCCCCCGAGTACCTGATCCATGGAGTGAATCAGGCCAGGGTCTCAGGAGATGATACC
>NZ_JABXWD010000426.1 GCF_019173545.1 Candidatus Magnetobacterium casense
GTAAGCGATCTCGGAACCCCTCCCGGGGTGGGGTGTAATCAGTGGTGGTCAAATTTTGTTAATTGGCTTAACGGGGAAAGGTTTTGTTTAAAATGGTGGGATCGATGGTGTGTGGCAAAAGTTGCTCGATCTCGTTGACTGTTGTAGCCCACGGAAGCTCTGTTAGCAAATGCCTCATGTAGGCATACGGCTCAAGCCCGTTGCCACGAGCTGTTTGCAAAATACTATAAATCATCCCGCTGGCACGAGCCCCGGCCACCGTGTCGCTAAACAACCAGTTCTTCCGCCCAACCGCAAACGGACGAATCCGGTTCTCAACAAAATTATTGTCAATGGCCAGTACCCCATCTTCAAGATAACGTATGACATAGGACCACTGGTTCCGTGCATAGCTGATGGCCTTGCCCATCAAACCCTGGGGCACATGTTTGAACTGATTCTCATCAAGCCAGGCCTTTATCTGATCCAATATCGGCCTCGACTCCTCCTGCCGAATCCTTTTCCTCTCCTCAATAGAATCTTTGCCCTTGATCTTCTCTTCAATCCCGTAGAGTCCCTTTATTAAAAGCAACACCTGTAAGGCCGGCCCCTCTTTCTTTCCACCAGCCTTATACGCATCAAAAAAACCCC
This sequence comes from Candidatus Magnetobacterium casense, assembly GCF_019173545.1. GTDB lineage: Bacteria > Nitrospirota > Thermodesulfovibrionia > Thermodesulfovibrionales > Magnetobacteriaceae > Magnetobacterium > Magnetobacterium cryptolimnobacter. The sequence goes on from NZ_JABXWD010000426.1 coordinate 631, forward strand.
GCCTCACATGCGCCATACAGCCCACTCGTGTGATGCCCGCGTCCAGACAAACTTTATCATAACCCACATACCCGTCCACCTGAAGATATCCCTTAAAATCCACTAACAACCTCTTGGGCACCTCTCCAGACCGTGTCGGATCATAATCAAATAAAATGATCGGCCTGATTCCAGGCCCATGCCTCGCCCTGACCCACATGTAACTCAAACTCTGCGGCTTCCTCCCAGCCTCCTTCAAAACCTGCACCCTCGTCTCATCGCAACAAACATACCCCGATGATAACAGGGCCTCCTCCATCAGATTGTATACGGGTTGCAACTCTTCTGACAGCCAGATCATCCACCCCGCCATTGTATTCCGCGGTAAATCAATATCCGCCCTCTTGAACATGTGTTCCAACCGGTACAAAGGCAACGCATCCACATATTTGCTCACCGCAATATGCGCCAATAAACCCGGTGTCGCATTGCTCTTGGGCAATATCTTTTTGGGAAGATCCGCCGTCCTGATCGTCTCTTCACAACACGGACACGCGTACTTCTTCCGGATCGTCCGAATCACCTTCATCTGTGCGGGAATCACATCCAACTGCTCCGATACCTCCACCCCAATCTCCTTGAGCGTAGCCCCGTCCCGTGGGCAGATCTTCTCTCCTTCCGATAAATCAATCACCACCTCTTCCCGTGGCAAATGATCCGGCAGGGGCCTCCTTTTTGGCCTCTCCCGCGTATGCTCGGGTACGATGATCCAACTCTGGGGAGCTTCCGTCCCGCTCTCCTCGCCCTTTTTCAACATTGCCGCCAGCTCCGCCTCGTTGAACAACTCACATTGATTGGAAGGAAGTTTTTCGCTTCTCGCCGCAAATCGTGCCATGCGTGCCAATCGAAGGGCTTCACGCAAAAGCGTATTCTCTGACTCCAACACCTTCACCGTATCACCCTGACGCTGAAGCTGTTCGTCTCTGCTTCGAACTTCATGAACTTTGCTCTGAAGCCGTTCCTCGATGGTACAAATCTGTGTCTCGAATGTTTGAACTTGTGTTTGAAATGTTTGAACCTGTGTCTGGTATTTCTGAATCTCCTGAATCTGCAAACCAATGATGGCCTTGAGTTTGCCAACGTCTGAAGGAAGGAAGGGGGGTTCGATCATTGCATTCCCTATAAACGAAATACTCAAATAAAAGATTCATCCAATCCCCTCATATCGCAAATATTCGTGCGGCTTCTGAAATATATCAAAACCCAAAAGCAGTCTCCCCAATTCCTCGGTACTCACACCAATGACTTCATCCTCCTCACCATGGGACCAGTAAAACCTCTCCCGCTCCAGCCGCTTGTACCATAAAGCAAATCCCGTCCGGTCCCAATACAATATCTTCAACCGTCTCCGACACCGACTCATAAACACAAACAACCGCCCCTCCGTCATCCTCTCGCCCATCTCCTCCAAAACAATCACCGACAACCCGTTGATTGACTTCCGCATGTCCACAGGCTCCCGATGCAAATAAATCTCGGAAAAATGTTCAAGTCCTTGCATGGCGCCCATCCTTTGCCGAATGCCCCACCCCGCACAACTTCCGAATAAATTGACCCACCACCTCCGATTCCAAGGCCCCGCCAAGATCAATCTGCACCCCGTTGGGTAACAAAATCTGCGGTGACCTTGAAACCCTCATCACGCGGCTCGGCAGAACCACAAACCGACCCGCAGGACGAACCACTTTCAAATCCTTCTCGACTGGCTTACAAAACTTCTTCCGCCAATAACAAAAACTGTGCCGGTTGACCTGCCGCGCCTCGCAAAAAGACTGGATAGACTGCCCACTCCGACCCTGTTCCGCAATAATCCGGCGCCACTTCTGCTCTTTGTTCGATGATTCGGAAATGATCTCGTCCATAAAAAAATCTCCTCTCTCAAGGAGATCTTATAAACCTTTTGCCGTCCGAAGGGAAGATGGGGTTCCGAGAGCGCTTACCGTAGATCCAAAAGAGTGTGGAGTTTGATGGCTCCTTTTTTCTTGCGGAATCGAGCCCAAGGGAAGAGTGAAAGGCAGAGATCGATCGTGGAGGAAT
>NZ_JABXWD010000427.1 GCF_019173545.1 Candidatus Magnetobacterium casense
GGCTCTTTCTCAAAGTGAGTGGGTAAGATTAGCAATCCCGCCTATGGTAAGGCTTGACATGTTCCATTTAATATCTGCTGTTTTTGAGGGGAAGCATATAAAGGGTAAGGCGGTAGATTGCACTACCCGCTCCCGTTGGTCGCTAGTCTTAAGTTGAGTTGCCCATATGAAATAAGAAGGAACCAAAAAAATGCTTTCTGCAAAAAATCATTGCACAACTTTCATCTTTAGGTTATACTATATTTTACCAAATAAGGATATGGACAGAAATTTTCATATAAACTTTAGATTGAGTATTATGGGGTCAAGGGGTCAGCGACCCCCGGCTCAGTGGGGGGGTTAGCCCTCTTGCGGGGTGGGTCTGAGGGAGGCCAGGTGCGACCTGGAGCGCCAAGAAGCAGAGCCGCCTCCCTTCTTTCTTCTCATAGGCTTTCAGGTATAGGGTTATGACATCAGCCGAGTCCTGCTCCTACGACACGGATGACCTCAGACGTATGATAGCCCATTACGTGGCTGATGCGCGGGTGCCACGGAGGATAAGGCTCATGGAGGATACGTCGGACTTTTTCAAGATCGAATACGACGATGTCCTCCTATTGGGGGGTAGGCCATACCTGATGCGAAACAACCAGAAGGAGGGACGCTTTGGCATTGAAGATGAACCAAAGTTCTGGGTCAGAAAGGCCATAGACCTTGTCGATGGCAGCGAAAAGATAATCAAGATGGTGTTTCACGAAAGATACAACGCCAACATCGGCGGAATTGTCTTTGACTGTGTGAGGAGTCCGCAGAAGGAGGCGCGTATCCTGGGCAAGGTTGCCGGTAACGAGCGATTTATGCAAGGCTTTGCGGTCAAGGATTCAGCGGGTAACATCATCCGGGTGTTAGACTACATCAGGGGGGTAAACTTTTCGGCCCACGTCCTGTCACTAAACAAGGGGCACGAAAAATATTATCACACCAATCTCCGGCAGGTCATCGACGAGTTCATTGCCCTGGTGCAGGCCATCGGGTTCTTGCATGGCTGCGACGAAAAACACGGCGACATCAGGCGCGATCACATTATCATGGATAGCAACAGTGGTAAGGGGCGTTGGATTGACTTTGACTATACCTTTTTAAACGTTCAGAACAGGTTTGGCTATGACCTCTTTGGCCTTGGCAACATCCTGACCTTCGTCGTGGCCGGCGGCGATGTCACTGTCCAAACGCTTCAGACAAACAACCCGCAACTCTTGCAACGTCTCAGTGAGGAGGACATGAACATCGTCTTTCAAAACCGCCTGGTCAATCTCAGGAAGGTCTACCCCTACATTGCTGACGCATTAAACCTGGTGCTTCTGCACTTCTCCAACGGGGCCAACGTCTTCTATGACACCGTTGCGGAGTTCCTGGAGGACCTCCTGGAGGCAAGAGATAAGCTCACGTAAGTGAGACCAAGGAGCCGCGTGCTATGAATGACACAAACGTTAGATTTGATATGTTTACATTGATCAAGGCCAGACGGCTCCTGATAGCCGTGGATGACAACGAGCACTCACGGCGCGCCATACGTTTTGTGGGCGAATTGCTCGGAGGGGTGCCTGGATTTAGCGCACACATATGCCACATTGCCGTGCTGCTTGAAGACGATGCCTTTGTCTCCGAGGAAGAGTCCAGGGAATGGGCCAAGTTCCTCATTGGGGAGAAACAGAAGATGCTCCAGGGCTACCGCAACATGCTGGCAGAGGCCGGATTTGCCGATGACGCCTTGTCCACAAGTGTGGTCATGAGCAAGCAGTCAGCCATAACGGAAAGCATCATCAGGGAACAGCTCAACAGCGGCGCCTGCATCATCGTGGTTGGCAGACGCGGGATATCCAAAAAAGAAGAGTTCATACTCGGCAGCACCACAAACAACCTCATACACAAGTGTAAAAACTGTGCAGTCTGGGTCGTCGAATAAAGAACTATTATGAGACCTTATCTCTGCGATGTCTTTTTACGGTAACAATCGAGGTCCAGGATCATTTCCATGTCATCAAAGCATCCCTTGGATATGTAATCAAAGCCGCACTTGAGGTACACGTGCATTGCCCTCAGATTTGATGACGCCACTGACAGCCATATCTTATCAAATCCGAGGTCGTTTGAGACATCGATAACCGACCTGGTCAGTTGCGTACCAATGCCGATGTTTTGGTACATGGACGAAACCGCAACAAAAAACTCGCACAACTTCGTGCTTACGGTAAACAGCGCCGAGTGACCCAATATGGTGTTATCCATGGAAAGGGCGAGCACATTTAATCCGCTACGGATCATGTCATTGACCCACTGGATGCAGGCCGACTCTGCAATGGGCGGAAGGCCGTTAAAGGAGTTTTTTGGTTCGTAGGCGAGGTATGTCTCAATTAAGGCGTCGTACATGGTCTTATCAAAAGGACGTATGCAAAACGGCTCGTTTTTCTTGTTCAGAAATGTCTTTGAATTGGTTAAAGTGATTAACTCGTTAAACTTGTCTATCATAACCTAACCCTCCAACATAGAATTCTTCTATATAGATATATTATAGCACGTTTCGATTGGATTAAATACAATATACATGGCATTTTTACGGGGTCAAGGGGACTGGTCCCCTTGCGGGGGGTTCTGAAGGGGGGCGGAGCCGCCCCTTTCTTTCTTTGTATCGCATGCAATCGAAACGCTCTATA
>NZ_JABXWD010000428.1 GCF_019173545.1 Candidatus Magnetobacterium casense
GGTTACCAAATCTACCTCTCTGCCGAACAAGCCTTCGAGATAAAACTTAAGGTTGGCGTAGTTGTTAAAAGTAACATATCCCTCTTCAAATTCTACGAGCACATCGACATCACTTTCGGCTTTTGCCTCCCCACGGGCAAAGGAACCAAACACTCCTATACACTTGAGGTGGAATTGGCTCTTTATCTCTTTAGCATGACTTTTCAATATCCCGATGGCGTTCATATTTTTTGCACCGCTCACACAACCACATAACACTGTCTAAGACATAAACCACTCCAACTGTTGTGTGCCATGTCATCTATCAGGTCATACGGCAGAGCTTCACATCATCCGACGAGCAAACCCTGCCAGCGATCCCACAAGAAATACTCTCAGAAAATGCACACCAAACAGAACAATTATGGGGGAGACATCTATGGCGCCAAGGAGGCCTATCTTACGCCTGATCGGTCCATAGAGCGGTTCTGTTATCGAGCGCAGAAACCTCACAACAGGATTGTACGGGTCGGGGTTTACCCAACTGATCAGGGCCGAAATTATCACAACCCACGTGTAGGCTCCCAGTAACATATCGAGGAGTTGGGCAACCGCTAATAATAAATTTCCCATTACAAACACTACAGCCTCCCTTGTGTTGTTATTGTCTCTGTTCTATGCACAGAGCATGGCCTGTCGAATGGTCTGCGCCTTTTGACTGCCCTTAAAGAGTTCAACGAGTTCGAGGGCAAAATCTATGGCTGTCCCTGGTCCCTGACTGGTAATCACGGTGCCATCCCTGACGACACGCTCGTCCTTTACCACCTCTGCCGCCTTAAGCCTCTCCTGGAACGTTGGATAGCTTGTCGCCCTTTTGCCGGAGAGCACACCGGCCTCCGACAACACGTAGGGGGCGGCACATATGGCGGCGGTATACTTGCCCCTTTCGTTCATGGCCCTGACTATGCGTATAACCCGCTCGTCCCTGGCCAGGTTATCGGTACCTGGCTGACCACCTGGAAGCACCACCATATCAAACCGTTCTATGTCTACGTCCTTGAGTTGCATATCGGGGACTATCTTTATGCGCCTTGCGCTTGTCACCACGCCATCGCCCAGACCCGCCATGACGATATCTATCTCGGCACGTCTGAGAACATCAACAATCGTCACCGCTTCCAATTCCTCAAAGCCCTCTGCCAGTAGCAATAAGACCCTTTCCATTGTCAACCTCCAAATTTTATGCTTACAAAGCTATATCCAGATGCACGCAATACCCATTGCACAACTGATGTATTATAATAATTACCAACAACTTAAGTAAACAACAATTACATCTAAATGTGTGCTATAATTTATATAGATGAAGGATGTGTTTATTGTTCTGTGGACGGAGGACATGTACCACCCCACGACCAGGCGGTGCATTGAGGATTTAAAGGCAACCGATCTGTCGATGGCGGAGCTGATCATATACGATAATGGCGGTAATCCCACGTTTGTGCAGGCAGACCTCTACGAGGATATCACGGACTACTGTGAGGGACGGCCTATCATCTTGCTCAGGGACACGGCTCTGGTCAATGACACACGGTGGTTGTACAAACTGCTCCAGAGTTCAAGCGATGCCGGAGCACAGGTGGTTGGGTGCGTGCACCAGTACAAGGATGCTGCGGTTGGCTACTACGGCGTTGAATTCAATGTAGAAATGGATATTATAAACTATACCGGTATTGTCAATCCTACACCCAACCAATACGCCTATACTTGCGCCGTGGCCGGCCCAATGCTCCTGCTCATGAACCCCAATGCGATCCACTTCGACCCTGACTACAACAACTCAGACCACATATACCTCGACATCTGTATGCAACAGTGGCTCAAGGGCGGTGCAGTGGCGGCGGCTTTGGATGTCAGCGCAACCAACCTTGGCGATCCGTTGCGTCAGCTGCAGTATGTCAAGACCAAGTGGGGGGAGTTTATAAAAAACGAGCTGCCATCAAAAATGAACCGTTGATGAATTCTTGTTGATGAATTCTTGTTGATGAATTCTTGTTGATGAATTCTTCTGGCAACCTCTGATTATATCGCCCTCAGATAACACCGCTTGCAGTTGAACATGTTGTACCTGCAGGTGCGCAGTGGATGGTGGGTGACCCCCGTGAGACTGCTCAACTGTTGTGCGGCTGCCTGGTGGCAGGGGTTTGCCTGCAGACACTGCTCCAAAAACGACTGCTCACCCGTAATCTGATACAGGTGGAAGCAGGCATTGGCGCGTGTGCGTTCGTTGTAGCAATAGCGCGCGATCCTGGTAAACATCTCGATGGCGCGTTGGCTGTCTGTCAGCTTCATGCGTGTTGCACGGAAGTAGTAGTGTGTCCAGGTGTTTTTTTCGCCGTGTTTTTTGTACTGTCTCAGTTGTGGTACGTCGGTGAGGTAGGGCATGAAGTCTGACCATTTTTTGGAGAAGTGTGTGCAATCGTGGTAGTAGACCGAGTTGTAGTCGGGGTTGTTTTTGGCTATGTAGCCGTGGTGGTGTATGACCTTGAGGTCGAGTGCGCAGGCTACGCGTTTGCCCGTATACCAGGCCTGGATGCAGAGGTCAAGATCGTGCGTCTCCTTGATGTACTTGGTGTCAAAGTAGAACGATTCGCAGTCCCGTATGAGCATGACGGCGCTACAGAGGGTGGGTACGTAGACGGCGTTGTCGATG
>NZ_JABXWD010000429.1 GCF_019173545.1 Candidatus Magnetobacterium casense
CCTTGTTCGTAGTGCATATGGACAAAATTAACCGTTCTTTTTTAGTACGAAGGCCTTCATAAAGCCCACGGGGTCACCACTTGTTACCTTGTCAATGGTAACGGGCTGTCCCTCTATGATGTCATCCAGGTTTCTTGTGACGCTTGCAAAGCCATAGCTCAGGATTGCATCTATGGGTTTAGCCACATTGGCAGGGATGTCGCCTTCCCTGAACAGGTGGTCGTAGACGAGTATCTGTCCGCCCGGCTTGAGTACGCGGACGACCTCGGCAAAGGCCTTTTTGGGGTTAAAGACAACCGTCAGAAACAGGCTAAGGATGGCCTTGTCAAAGGTGTTGTCGTCGTAGTAGAGGTCTTCTGCGTCCATTTTCTTGAGTCTGACGTTTTTATCCAGGCCCATCGCCTTGATCTTGAGTTTTCCGATACCGAGCATGACGTCGCTGATATCCACGCCCTCAACTACAACATCCTTGGGCAGAGCAGACAGGTCATGACCCGTCCCCACCCCGGGGACAAGGACACGGTCTCCGGCATTGAAGTTGAGCATGTTTATTGCCTTCTTGCGATTGCCCCTCAGCGGCAACATCAGCGCCGGGTAGAAGACCGGTATAAACGTGTTAAAGGATAGTAGCTTTACAATGTTCTTCATTTCATATTCCTCCTGTGGATTTTATTTTATTTTGGTGTCTCTGTTACACCATGAAGTCATACGTTACACCGTTGTACGTAAAGGGGTCTATCTGATAATCCTTCAGCTCTCTCCTTGCGTACTTCTGCAGCAGTCCGGAGCGGATAAAGAAGTCCACTATATCTTTATCTACATGGTTATCCTTAACCATCATGTTTATTATCTTAATACACTCCGAGAGTTTCTTTCCATGCTTATAGGGTCTGTCCCCTGCCGATAGTGCCTCAAAGATATCGGCTATTGCAATGATCCTCGACTGCACGGATAGAGAGTCGGCATCAAGACCGTTAGGGTATCCTGTACCGTCTAGTTTTTCGTGATGCTCACCGGCATATTCACAGACGCCTCTGAGTTTCTTTGGCCACGGCAGTCTGGCAAGCATTGCGTGTGTCAAGACCACGTGATTTTGGATAACATTACGCTCTTCTTCTGTCAATGTGCCTTTTCTTATGCTGAGGTTATATACCTCGTTTTCGGTCAGCAGGTTTTGTTGTACGCCATTTAGTGTAATCTGTGTGGTAGCAATGTCCTTTAGTCGGGCAATCAAGGCATCTGACATGAATTCTCCCCCCTGATTGATGAGCCTGAGGAAGTTGAGGTCTGAGGCGAGGCTGTTTATTCGCTCATCATAGACCTCCCTAAGCCTTGTTAGGTGTGCTTGTTTGTCGTCATTGTTGTCGGAGGATATTTCGGCGTGCTTTTTGAGATAGAACAGTTCAATGTCACGTATGAGTATTTCAAACTTTGCCTCTATGTAGTGAATCCTGTCGTAGATGGTTTCAAGCTTAGTGGCCTTGTCCACTACGTACTCGGGTGTGGATATCTTACCGATATCGTGCATCCATGCGGCTATTCTCAGTTCGTTGATCTCATCCTGGGATAGGCTGAAGTCTTTCCACCGGCCGTCGTTTGAGCTGTTGAGGCCCTGGGCAATATCGAGCGTGATCTCCGCCACACGGCGGATATGTCCACCCGTATAGGGGGACTTCTCATCAATGGCGCTTGCGATGCTCTTGATAAAGCCATCCATGAGGTTTTTCAGGTCACTGAGCAGGGAGGCATTGGTGATGGCCACAGCCGCCTGCGAGGCCAGTGACTCGATCAACTCCTGGTGGTCCACAGAAAACGGTATTATACCGCCTTCGCTATCCTGTGCGTTTATAAGTTGCAGAACGCCGATTATTTCGTTTTCATAGTTTTTCAGTGCCGTTACCAGCATGGACTTGGACCGGTAGCACGTGTTCTTATCAAAGTCCTTGCAGCCCTGGAAGTCAAAACCGTCTATCTCATAGACATCCGGGATGTTTAACGTTGTTCCTGTCAGGGCCACGTAGACGGAGACGAGGTGCTTGTTACCGGTGCCATCGGGTTTATACAGCTTCAGGGGTGGGAATGTGATTGCTTTGTCACTCGTACCACCCATCTGTAGTGCCAGCGTGCGATTTTGCAGTATCTTAAAGGCAATGGCTGTCTCATCGGGGGTCTTGATGTAGAGGGTAGCACCGTCGGAGTTTGTCAGCTTCATGGCCTCAACAACAATCATCTCCAGGAGGGCCTCTATGTTTTTCTCTGCCGACAGGGCGGTTCCTATCTTGAGCAGGTCACTTGCCAAGTGACTCTTTTGCGCTAACAGGGCCTGGAGTCTTGCAATTTCGGCGTCCTGTTGCCGGCCCTGCTGTTGCCCTGGCTGTTGCAATTGGCGCTCCGGTGTCCCCGAATTGTCCTCGACGATTGTCTCTCTGGCATCACCCGTAATTTGCATATGCCTCTATGATAGCATATTCATTTTACTTTTTGCTCAACCTTTTGTAACTGCATCAGGGCAATCGCATTAGAGAATTTTATGAATTGTTAATAGTTTGACAATGTCACATTTAAGTAAACATCAGGGATTGTCTGAACCACGATTTAACGGATTAAGGGATTATCAGGATTTGTGTTAAAGAAGACCTCATGTCTTTATCCTGTAAATCCTTTAATCTGTGTAATCCTGGTTCAGACA
>NZ_JABXWD010000043.1 GCF_019173545.1 Candidatus Magnetobacterium casense
GCACCACAATAAACCGTGGATGCCAGGATTTAAGCCACTTTTATATCTTCGTAGTATGGCGTTGTTGTTGTGCTTAATCAATATGACCACGCCGGACTGGAGTGCTACCCAGCATACCATCACAGGATTTTTTACAGCAATAATTTTTTTATCACAGCAAGAAACATTTTAACCAATGGACTTTTTTTATCAAATGAGGTTATACTAAACTCTATGCAGAGCGCAGATCAACTGAAGGAATACTCAACCGGTATATCAATCCTATACGTTGAGGATGACGATGTCGTCAGAAATGCAACGTCCAAGATACTATCGCGGTACTTTGATAATGTTATCAGCGTCTCAAACGGCAAGGAAGGTGTCGAGGCCTACATGCATGGTACGTTTGATATAGTCATAGCGGATATCTACATGCCTGTGATGAACGGGATCAAGATGACAAAGCGTATCCGTGAGATCAATAGCGAACAACTGGTAATAGTCACCACCGCATACAATGACTACCAGTACCTGTTGGAGTTGATTGCCATTGGCATCAATTATTTCATACTAAAGCCCCTGGAACCAAGCAAGTTGATTTCCGTGTTGTACAGGGCGTGCCGAAAGATTCATAACGAACGTTACCTGGAAGAATGCCGCAAGCAAATAGAAGAAAACATCGGCAAACAGACCATTGAGCTGACCAAAACCAGGGAGCTTCTTCAGTCAGAGATCACCAGACGGCAGCAGACAGAGCAACAGCTCATAGCGTACCTGAAAGATGGCGAAGGACTGTTTAAGACACTATGCCTCTCTGCCCCTGACGTTGTCGTTGTAATGGACATCGACGGGGTTGTATCCTTTTGGAACAACGCGGCAGAGGCAATGTTTGGCTATACGCAGGCAGAGGTAATCGGCAAAGAACTCCACAGGTTAATATCCCCGCAGCAGCATTATCAAAGCTACACGGATGTCTTTGCACGTCTGAGGCAATCAGGTCAGGGCAGTGGCAGTGATGACGGCATTGTTGGCAAGGCAGTGCAACTTGAGGCAGTCAATAAGAGTGGGGAAGGTATATATATTGAGTTATACGCATGGAAGTTTGGCACAGATGGCAGATTGCATGTCGCCTGTATAATCAAGTGATGTTACCGGTTATTGGTGGTGAGTTTTTAGTGCAGGGTTCTGATCAGTTGATTTAGCTCAATAGTTCCGGCGAAGACCTTTGAGATACCGTCCTGGTATAGGGTTTGCATTCCGTCTTTTATTGCCTGTTGCCTGATTACGTCTGGGGCGGATTTTTTCAGGATCAGCTTTCTGGTGTTTTCGGAGGCAATGAGGAGTTCGAAGATGGCAGTCTTTCCGCTATATCCGGTGTTGTTGCACTTATCGCATCCGGTTTCGCGATACAGGACGAGTTTGTCGTTGTACTGGATATTGAGGTCGTTAAATGTTTCGTGTCCGTACTCCTGCACCAGATATTCGAACTCTACGTTGTCGGGATGATATTGCTCCTTGCAGAATGAGCACAGAGATGGCACGAGGTTCAGGGCGAGCACACCCAATAAGCCATTGGCAAGGCTGTAGGTATCCAGGCCCATTTCAATGAGAGCCTCGATGGCCCCTGTTGTGGTTGTGCCGTATATGGAGCTAAGTACGAGGCGTCCCTTGATGACGGCGCCCAGGAGCTTGGCGGCAATGTCTGCACTGTTGAGCTCACCAACCATCACAACGTCCGGCTCGACGCTCAGGATAGTGTTTGTTGCTGCCCCAATATCAAATTCCGTACTTGGTCTGACTTCTATCTGATGCACGCGCTGGTGGGATATCTCTACGGGAAACTCCGCCGCACATATCAGCAGGTCATGCACGTTGAGATGACTGACAAGTGCGTGAAGCGCCGTCGTTTTACCGGAGGCCCTTGGCCCGACCACCAGAAACATCCCGTATCGCTTCTCCAAAACCCCCTTGAGGCGATTGACGCTTGCGACATGCAGACCGATGTCCTCAAGCATCATCTTTCTCAGGGGATTGGCTATCCTGATGACAGCGGATTCTCCGTTGATTGTCGGCAGGATGTGCAAAAAGAGCAGTATTGGCACGCCCTTGTACAGGAATTTTATCTTCCCCTCCTGTGGCAGATTTGATTGGGCGATATTTATCACGGCCATTATCTTAAACCTGTTAATGACGGCCTTATGGTATGCGTATGGAATCTCCGAGCGATGCTCTATGAACTTACCTTCCCCAATGTATCGAACATCGATAGTGCCTCTTGACTTGTTTGGCTCTATAAAAACCCTGGAAGCCCCCTTTTCATGAGCCGTGACTATGACCTGATTGACAAAGCGCACGACAAAACCCTCTTCCGTGGTAGCGGTATCAGAGGTTGATTTGTCGTCATCCCTGGCACCCGCTTCACCGTGCTTGTCTGCATGTATACCAAAGGCACCTTCGCCCTCGATGGATTGTATGAACTTTAGGATATCATCCTTCATTGCTATCAGGAACTCGTACTGCGGGGCCTTGATCATGCGCTTTATCTCCTTGACCGTCATATCATGCAGGCCGCTGACGGCAAACACCGCCCTGTTGTCCGTGTGCGACACAGGTACCCAATAGTTCTTCTTGAGAACACCGAGGTTGATCCCCCTGAGCAGCTCCAGCGGAACATCAATCCTATCACTGTACTCTATCACGCTGCATCTGTAAAACTGCGAAAACGATTCAAGGATATCCTTCTTGTGCACATTATACTTTGTCATCAATATTGTTTCGACGTCTGTCTTTGATTCACGTGCCTTTACCAGGGCCTCCTTTAAATCAATCTCGGAGATTATATTTCTGGTTATGAGATTATGAAATCTATTTGCTATCATTTGCTAGTGTCTCCTGTGCCATAATAATAAAACTGTCCTATACTACAACATTGTCGCATAAATGATCAAGCATTCATGAGTTCCGGCAGCAGTTCAGAGTACAAAAATTATAGACACATCCCACAAGTTACCAGGTGAACTATTACTAATATAGCGCGTTTCGATTGCTTGCGATACAAGAAAAGAAAGGGGCGGCTCCGCTTCTTTGTCGCTCCAGGACGCTCCTGGCCCCTTCAGAACCCCCCGCAAGGGGACCAGTCCCCCCTTTATGCCGGGGGTCGCTGACCCCTTGACCCCGTAAAAATGCCACGTATTTTGTATTTAACCCAATCGAATTCTGCTATAAAATATTAGTTTGGGGAGCATTTACTTTTGTATGGACTTTCTTGTTAAAATAGAGTAAGTATTGGCAGATGGCAAAAGAGCATGACGACATGAAAAGTTCCGAAATAACGGACAAAGCCTTGTATCTGAACCGCCGGGAGTTTATAGCATCTGCGGCAACGGCTGCATTGTCCACCAAATCCGACCTGAGCTATGCCAGAAACTCAGACCTTTCGACAAGCGAGGGACAGACCAGCTTTGATGTCGTGGCCAACTACAATAACTTCTACGAGTTCTCCATGGGCAAGACGGACATCATTGACCTGGCCAAAAATCTCAGGGTTCGTCCCTGGACTGTCAGCGTCGAGGGGCTTATCAACAATCCCAGGGTCTATGACATCGACGACCTGTTGAGGCTTTTTCCGTTGGAGGAGCGCATATATCGGTTTCGATGCGTGGAGGGATGGTCGATGGTAGTGCCGTGGTTGGGGTTTCCGCTGGCCGAGCTTGTCAAACATTGCCGGCCGCAGTCGGACGCCAGGTACGTGGAGTTTGTCACACTGCATGACACAAAGCAAATGCCGGGACAAAAGACAAACGTCCTTGCCTGGCCATACGTGGAGGGTCTGCGATTGGATGAGGCCCTGCACCCCTTAACGTTGATGGTCGTTGGAATGTATGGCGAACTGTTGCCAAACCAGAACGGGGCGCCTCTGCGGCTTATTGTCCCGTGGAAGTATGGCTTTAAGAGTGTTAAGTCCATCGTCAGACTAAGATTTATCCAACGACAGCCCCTGACAACATGGAACGTCACCAGTCCCAATGAGTACGGGTTCTACGCAAACGTCAACCCGCACGTCAGTCATCCCAGATGGAGTCAGGCAAAGGAACGTCGCCTGGGAGAATTCACAAAGCGAGACACCATGATGTTTAACGGATACGCCAACCAGGTAGCACACCTGTACTCGGGTATAGACCTGACCAGGAACTTTTAAATCCCCATTATGGAGGAATTTATTGCAGTACGGTGAGAAAAACATAGAAAACGCCCAATTGGAACTGTGGGGGAATCCGGCTACCGAAAAAGACTACGAAATCAACATAGAGTTTCCGGAGTTTACGTGTCTGTGCCCACGTTCGGGTTATCCGGACTTCGCTACGATCAAGATTACCTACATCCCCGATGCCCACATCGTCGAACTCAAGTCCCTCAAACTCTACCTAAACTCCTTCCGTAATAAGGCCATATCCCACGAGCAGACAGCCAACGTCATCTACGACGAGCTATACAAAAAGCTCAACCCCCGCTACCTATGCGTCATAGGGGACTTCAATCCACGGGGTAACGTAAAGACTGTAATCAAGGTCACATCCTCCAATACAGAAAAAAGTCCTTAAGGGTGAAACCCTCAGTTTGTACCTTACGTTGGAGGTTTTTTGGGGTCTTTCATAAATAGGTAGCACTCCATTCAAACGTGGTCACGTTGCTCACGCACAGCAACAATGCCATATTACGAAAATATAAAAGTGGCTAAAATCCCGCCCCCCACGGTTAATTGCGGTACTGCCTTACACGTGGCACCTTTATACAATGGTCAGCCTATCAATCGTTTTCCTTTGCCTTTCGCCTTATCACCGATATCAAACCGCCCGATGATTGCATGAAGGTCTGATGAGAGCTTTGAGAGTCCGCCGGCGGCTTGTGATATCTGATGTGAACTTGCGGATGTATCACCGGCTACACTCGCTATGGACTCAATGTCAACAGATATGGTTTCCGACACCGTTGACATTTCCTCGGTTGCCGAGGCTATATGATGTACCATCGACTGGAGACCTCTGACGCTCTGGACTATCTTATCAAGGGAGGTGCCTGCCTCTTTGGCAAGTTCCACGCCTGAGTCCACCCTCCTGGTGCCATCCTGCATTGATCTCACGGCCTTTTCCGTCTCACCCTGGATGGTGCTGATCATACTGCTGATCTCCGTTGTTGACGTTGATGTTCTTTCGGCCAGCTTGCGCACCTCATCGGCCACCACCGCAAACCCCCTGCCCTGCTCTCCTGCCCTGGCAGCCTCTATGGCCGCATTCAGCGCCAGAAGGTTGGTCTGATCCGCTATGCCCTTTATCACGTTTATGATCTCACCGATCTGCTTTGAACGATTCCCCAACGAGGTTATTACCTCGGACAATAACGATACCGTCTTTGATATCTCCTGAACCTCTCTTACCGTTTTGCCTACAACCGTAGAGCCATCATCGGCCACCTTTAAGGTATTCGCAGCCGATAATGCCATCTCAGAGGCGCTCCTGGCTATGTCTGTAACCGTCTGCGACATCTGTGCTGAAGCGGTGGCGATCTGTCCGGACTTGCCTTTTTCTTCGTCAACCATGCCTACTATCTGCCCAACTGCCGTGTTCAACTCCGCAGACCCCTCCGTAAGCATGTCTGTTGCAGACAACAACTGCCCCACGATCTGCCTTAAACTAACAATCATGGTGTTAAACGAAGTTGCCAGCTCCCCTATTTCGTCGTCGCTCATTATTGGGACATCCACCGTTAAATCCCCCCTTGATGCCCTGTCTGCCGCTTCCTTTAAACTTAGAACCTTCTTCATTATGTTACGGACAAGTGTTGTGCTGAGTATAATTCCCAAGAGCACTGCCACAATAAGCGCCACTACGATCAGAACCTCTATCTTAGAGGCTATCGATAGTGTATACGTTTTTTTTTCCTTTAAATTTTTCATTGCAGTTTCGTCCAGACGCTTCAAAGCCTCCGCAAGGGGCCTGTCTACCCCCTTTATCTGTTTGTCTATGGCAATGACATCATCACTTGTTTCCCTAGCCTTTACAAGTTCGTCAATGGCATTTTCGTATCTTGCGAAATGCTCTTTTACGGCGGCTACTTCGGATTTCTCCCTTTCGTCATCGGCCAGTTTCTCAAAAGCATCTATTTGCTTTTTTATCTCAGAGACACTCTCTCGAAATGAGGCTATGTACTTACTATCTTTCCTTAGCAGGTAGTTCTTGTAACTTTGAACTGCATTTCCAAGCAGCACCCTGGCCTCCATTGATGCCTCCATCTGAGCGGCATCCACTTCGATGTTATACACGAAACGCCCCACTACATATCTGAGGCCCAAAAAAGATGTAATACCAATTATCAATAGCAAGAATATAACTATCCCTACTATGCCATAGAGCTTTGCTGACAGTGTTACGCCCTTTCTCATAAGAGTCTATCTCCTTAACCGTATAATTTGCCAAGCTGCTTGCCGTTAATAAGCATTATATGCCAACGATTACCTGAAGGTCAAGATAATTTTTGTTAATGTAAATATTTCTGTGGTGAAGTAGGTACATATTTGGAGTTAAGAATTATGGGGTCATGGATTCCTGCTTTCGCAGGAATGACAGTTACAGGCGTTTTCCAAGTGTGTCATTCCTGGCTTGACCAGGAATCCAAGATGCGTAAAAGTATAGTTACCATGAAATTTAAAGAAGATACGAATTTGTAATGTGACATTGTCAAGTTAAAGAGGATACTTTGAACCTGTATCTCAACTATAAACGTTACGTTCCTCTTGTCTATTGCCCGTATATCCAGCATGGTATGTTTTAAGGTCGGTATCTCCGGGGCTTGCCAGGGATTCAATATCGTTAAATCATCTATCTCTCTGTCTCCGCTGATGTCCAGCAACGAATTCAAAAAGGACATTAGTATCTCCTTCTTGTTTTCGTTGCCAAATATCTTCTTAAACGCTATATCGTTTCGTACGTCTACAAACTGCATTCTTTATTCTACCCGTAAATCCTAAAGTAAAGCAACAGGCAACTTCAGCAGCCCAAAGAGGGCGGTGTGTTTTGCCCCTCCTTGATCTCCCCCGCACCGGGACTTCTTTATTTGTGACTGAAACGTGTACCGGCCTATTCGGTTCTGTAATTGGGTGATTCCTTTGTGATAATTACGTCATGGACATGGCTTTCCCTGAGACCTGCGTTGGTAATCTGTATGAGTCTGGCATTTTCACGCAATTGCTGTAGGTTTGCACATCCGCAGTATCCCATGCCCGACCTTAACCCACCAACCAGTTGAAAGACCGTTTCGGCCAGCGACCCTCTGTATGGCACTCGTCCCTCAACGCCCTCGGGGACCAGCTTGGTAGTCTCTGCGACATCTCCCTGCATGTACCTGTCCCGTGCGCCCTGGGCATCAGCCATAGCGCCAAGCGAACCCATCCCCCTGTAGACCTTGTAACTCCTGCCCTGATACAGTACCGTCTCCCCGGGGGACTCCTCCGTACCGGCAAACAGATTGCCGATCATTACGACATGTGCACCGGCTGCCAGGGCCTTTGTGACATCGCCGGAGTACTTTATCCCGCCATCGGCTATGATTGGTACATCGTGCTCCCTGGCCACCTGGTATGTCTGCGATATGGCCGTTATCTGGGGCACTCCAACGCCGGCCACTATGCGCGTTGTACAGATTGAACCCGGCCCCACTCCCACCTTGATGCCATCTGCTCCGGCTTCGATCAGGTCAATGGCGGCCTCCTTTGTGGCAATGTTGCCCGCTATGACCGATATGCTGTAACGCTTCTTTATCCCCTTCAGCGTCTCTATCACGGCGCTTGAGTGGCCATGCGCAGTGTCTATTACAACAAGGTCTACTCCGTTTTCTATGAGCCTATCGATCCTGTCATAGGTCTCCTTGCCCGTGCCCACCGCCGCTCCAACCCTCAGCCTGCCGAACTTGTCCTTGCACGCACAGGGGTATTTCCTCTTCTTTTCTATGTCCTTGATGGTTATCAGGCCCTTGAGTCTGAACTCCGAGTCCACTATAGGCAGCTTTTCTATCCTGTAGCGGTGCAGCAGCTCCTTGGCGCTATCGAGGTCAGTACCCTCGGGGGCTGTTACAAGCCTCTCGCTTGTCATGACCTCACTTACCTGCTTGTTGACATTGGTCTCAAATCGCAGGTCCCTGTTTGTAAGGATACCTATCAACTTATAATTTTCTGTAACCGGCACTCCCGATATCCTGAACTTCTCCATCAACGCAAGGGCATCCCTGACATGGCTCTCCGGGGAAATCGTCACGGGGTCAACTATCATACCACTTTCGGACTTCTTTACCTTATTCACCTCCGATGCCTGCTTCTCTATGGACATTGCCTTGTGTATTATGCCGATGCCACCCTCCCTGGCTACCGCTATGGCAAGACGCGACTCCGTCACCGTGTCCATTGCAGCACTTACGATGGGAATATTTAGCTGTATATCACGCGTTATAAAAGTCTCCACGTTCACCGTGGATGGCACAACTTCAGACCTGCCCGGCACCAACAGCACATCATCAAAGGTCAGACCCAATGGTATCTTATCCTGGTTCATTTTAACCTCATTTCTCCTTAGTTGTTAATATTAACTATATAGTTAAGACTCATTTTCCCTAAGGGCATTCCAACAGCACCTGTTGTTTGTCCCCCAGCAACATTGCAAATTAGCTCTATGCTGACATATATTATAACAAATACTATAATAAAAAAAAGCTGGGGAGGGCAACTTATGGCCTTCTTACGCACCAGTTGACAATGGACCTGACCAGGGCTGAGACTATCATTGTCCTGTGTGTGGACTTTAACAACAGCTCTGCCTCCATGTTGACGACTACACCGCACTCCAGCATGCAGCGTTGTAGTCAAGTAACGCTATGAGCGTGGGATTTTCACCACACGGCCGGAGCTACGTTAATAATTATACCATATAGCTATACTATTAAGGTAAACAACTATAACTTGAGGCATCAGAAAAACCCCATGGACTCCGGCTAAATATCTGACTTGACACATATATAAGATATGTGTTAGAATAATTATTAATGAAGATATTAATCGTTGACGATGATAAAGGTGACATATATCTGATAAAAAAATGTTGAACAAGATCAGCAATGATTTTTCCTTAGAAACCGCCAGTTCCTTTAAAGAAGCCTTATCTCTTATTGAAAACAATAGCCATGACATCTGCCTGTTCGGCTTCAGATTGCCCGAAGGTGATGGCATAAGCCTTATGCGTACTGCAAGACAAAGGGGCTTAAAAGCACCGGTTATCTTCCTAACCGGCATGGAAGATCAAGATAAGGCTGTAAATGCGATGAAAGAAGGGGCTTTGGACTATCTCCAAAAATCAAAATTAACACCAGAGCTATTATATCAATCAATCAAATCGTCTATAGAGCTGCAAAAGCGAAACGATGAGATCAAAAACACCAGGGATTTTCTTAATGACGTAATCGATGGCGTAGATGACCCTATTATTGTCATAGATTTGAATTATAATGTCATCCTGGTAAACAGGGTTGTGCGGGAGAAATATCCTGTATATGTCAATGATATGGAGACGCTTCTATGCTATAAGGTTTCCCACTGCTGTGATAAACCCTGTGATGATACAAGCCATCCCTGTCCATTAAGCATAGTGCGTGAAACAGGCCGTTCCGTGAAGGTCGTGCATGAACACTACCAAAAGGATGGCGAGATGAGATTTATAGAGATATTGGCCTCTCCCCTTAGAGATGCTGATAATAATATATATGCTATCATAGAATCTACCCGTGATATCACCGAACGAAAGCTGGCAGAAATGACCTTGGAATTCAAGGCTAATTATGACGTTCTTACTGGACTGCCCAACAGGATTTCTTTCTACGATCGCATGGCTCATGTAATGGCTTTAACTAAACGACAGAAAAAAACATTTGCCTTGATGCTATTAGATTTGGACTTTTTTAAGGAAGTAAATGACAATTTTGGGCATGACACTGGAGACAGCCTACTTAGGGAGGCTGCAAAGAGACTTAAAAACTGTGTCCGTGAGTCTGATACAGTAGCTCGCCTTGGGGGAGATGAATTTACTATAATACTTAATTGTGTTGTTGATAAAGATTCTGTGTTATCTGTAGCTCGAAAGATTATTAACACCATATCTGAACCATATATCCTAAATGGCAATCAATGCTCTATTGGGGTCAGCATAGGTATATGCCTATATCCAAATGATGGCTGTGATATTGATACACTTATAAAAAAAGCAGACATTGCCATGTATCAAGCAAAAAAACTTGGCAGAAACACACATCATCTTTATAATCATATAGAAAATCATTAAACATAGTGATTAAAGCCAAAATATTCATCTGTGAGTGTACCCTCCCTCTTTTTGTATCGTATCCAATCGAAACGTGCTATACAACAAAAGGCGATGCTAAAGGAACAGACATTGGTTTATATATGGCTAAGACGATAATAGAAAAAAACATGGGAGGTCATATCTCATGCAGAAATACGCAAGACGGAGTCGCCTTCATAATAGAATTAGACATCGTATATATTCAGTAGGGGACCCCCCCTGCATTCTTCAGACGAAGCAACTCATGGCCTTCTTACGCACCAGTTGACAATGGACCTGACCAGGGCGGAGACTATCAGCTCCATGTATGTGGATTTTAACAACAGTTCTTCCTCCCTGTTGACGATCACGCCGCACTCCAGCAAGACCGCCGGCATCTGCGTATTGGCAAGCACCACCAGGTCATCAAACCTGTATATGCCCTTTGCCTGATCGACAAGCTCACGATTTTCTCCGGGGATATTCTCTGCGTGATGCAAGGTGGGTCGTAAACCGGCCTCCAGCAATGCCCCACCAAGGATGTCCGCAAATGCCAGACTCTCTGTGGGGGAGGCGTTGCGCCCGGAGTAGAAGATCGAAAACCCCTTGAACATATCACTGTAGCGGTACGTCTTGCCGTTGTGTTCCCACGTAGACAGATATACGGGTTGCACAGAGTCATGGTGAATAGAGACAAACAGGTCGGACTTCTTTGAGTTTGCAACCAGTACCCGTTCTTTCAGCGAAATGCCGTTGGCGTCGATCATAAACGCCCCCGTTATACCGGCGTCCCTGAGTTCCTTAAGCAGGAGGGTTGCCACCGCCTTGTTGAAGTCGTACTCGCTCTGTCCCCGTGCACTTGTGGCCCCCGGGGATTTCTTGCTGTGTCCCACGTCGATGGCCACAACAAATGTGCCGTCGCCGCAATCCGCCCCGGCATACGATAACAACAACAGCACAAACACCACCCCCCGGAGGATTATCCCCACAATCACACGGGGCATGGAGGGCTTACTTTGACACAAACGGAAGATAACCATCCGGCATGGAATAGTCAAATTGCGCCGTACCAAAGTTCACTACAATGCTTTTGTCCTCAACCAGTTCGTTAAGTTCAGCGCTTGAGTCAATCTTGCCAATATACTCTCTTCCGAGCTTTATATCCATACCCTGCGCACTGCCCGGGGTTGCAATCCACTTGCCATTTTCCCTGACATATACCTTTCCGTTATCGAGGTCAACGCCAATGCCAACATTGGCATAGGAGTCATCATAGACCTCCTTGCGGCGGATGTATACTGTGAAACCGGTATAGAGTTCCGGTGATCTCGCCGTGATATTTAGCACGACATTACCTTCTTTTTTGGCAATCCGTGCACGGTTGTACTTGACCTCAAAGTACCACTTGCCCTTGTTGTGGGACTTCTTTGACACTATATCGTAGTAATCCGCTTTGTTGGCGGAGGCTTCGTAGGCGTCGGAGGGCGGCGGCATGGACTTGACATCGGCCTTGTAGGCCTCAAGCTCATTGACTCGCTTGTTTGTAAAACGCACAACACACAACGTCTTCTGACGGTCGGCCATGATCTTCTGCAACCACTTCTGACGATCACTCTCCTTGGAGTCCAGCTTACATTGCGCATCACGGGTCTTTAACCAAGCACGCTGCTGTTTGCGAAGGCTCTCTTGTGCACCGGTATCCAGCAACTTCATCAGCTCCTGGTACACCTGGTTGATTCTCTTGTCTGAATCTACGAGATCGTTACTTATGCACAACCTCACTTCCTCATCCCCCTTTGGATTGATGCAGTCCGCCCACGATTCCAGCACAATCGCAAGTGACAGCACACACATCACAACAAACACACTCCCAAACCTTCTCATGTGATATTCTCCCTTTAGTGTTGCAAGTATTAAACGCTGCAATATACGACGTTGTAGTCTTGTAGTTCGGTGATCGTGGGGTTTTCGCCACACACCGGACACTTTGGGTTCTTGGGAACCTTGACCTTTCTGAAGGTCGTCTTGAGGGCGTCGATTATCAGTAGTGTATTTTTAAGGACATCGCCCTTGTCGATGATCAGCTTGAGTACCTCCATTGCCTGCAACCCGCCGACGATCCCCGGCAAGACGCCCAACACTCCAGCTTCCTGACACGATGGCACCAGTCCCGGTGGTGGCATATCCTCAAACAAACACCTGTAGCAGTGCCCCTGTTTTGGCAATATCGTTGTCACCTGTCCCTCAAAACGCAGAATCGCCCCACTAACCAACGGCTTGCCCGCCATGACGCAGGCATCGTTTACGAGGTAGCGTGTGGGGAAGTTGTCGCTGCCGTCAACTACGATATCGTAGTCCTTGATGAGTTCGAGGATGTTATCCCTGGTCAGACGCTGTTTGAGGGCTACGATTTCGACTTCGGGGTTGAGGGCGTTGAAGGTTTCCTTTGCAGACTGCACCTTGGGCATACCGAGGGTCTTGGTGCTGTGTGCGATCTGACGCTGGAGGTTGCTTAATTCGACGTGGTCGTCGTCTATGATGGCAATCCTGCCCACGCCCGCCGCCGTTAAGAAATACCCCACCGGAGAACCCAGTCCGCCGGCTCCAACCAGAAACACCTTTGCTGCGGCGATCTTCGCCTGCCCCTTGCCTCCGATCTCCGGCAGAATTATATGCCGGCTATAACGCAATACCTGATCTTCCGTGAAATCCATAGTGCCCTGACCTACTCCCTTTCCTTTCTGATTAACAGTATCCAGTCCTTGTCATTGACCTTGTCAACCTTCAGGACCTTATGTCCGTGGTCCTGCATCGACTTGGGGATACTCACCGAAGCCTCCTGATAGTCAAGGACGATCTCAAGCACCTCTCCCACATTCATTGTTTCGATGGCCAGCTTGGACTTCACAAACGTGTAGGGACAATGCAGCCCCCGTATATCTATTCTCTTGTTGGGGATAATATCTTCCATGATTATTCCTTGCCCTCCACTCGTATAAATTTTGTGGTATCGGCGACAACTGGTAATATGTCTATCTTGGCAACGGCATCGAGGACGTCTCTTTCGCGTGCCTTGTGGGTCAGCACAACAAGCGGGATGGCCTCTCCTGCCCTTCTCTCCTTCTGTATCACCGCAGAGATGCTTATGTCATGGTCGCCAAGGACGCCTGATATCTTTGACAGTACGCCGGGCTTATCCAAGGCCGTGAATCTGAAGTAGTACATCGAGTACACGTCCCGGATGTCTTTAATCTTCAGGGAGGAGGAGTTGTCTTGTCCGAGGGTGTGGCTATATCCCTTGGCGATATCGATGATGTCGCTGACGACGGCACTGCCTGTTGGCATATCCCCGGCCCCTCTGCCGTAGTACATGGTTTCGCCCACGGCGTCGCCGATGACGTAGACGGCGTTGAGGACGTCGTCTACCTGTGAGATAAGGTAGTCTTGTGGGATCATTGTTGGATGCACCCTGAGTTCTACTTCGCCGTCGATGTTCTTGGTGATTGCCAGGAGCTTGATCTTGTATCCCAGTTCCGTTGCAAACTGTATATCGAGTGGTGTGATGGCCGTGATGCCTTCCTTGTACACCTTGTCGTAGGACAGTTCGATCCCGTAGGCGAGGCATGACAGCAGGGTCAGTTTGTGTGCCGTATCGATGCCCTCTATGTCGAAGGAGGGATTGGCCTCGGCATAGCCCAGCGCCTGAGCCTCTTTGAGTGCGTCCTCAAAGCTGATCCCTTCCCTGGTCATCTTTGTCAGGATGTAGTTGGAGGTCCCGTTGATGATCCCATAGATGGCGGAGATGTTGTTGGCGGCAAGACCTTCCCTGAGCACCTTGATTATGGGGATACCTCCGGCAACGGCGGCCTCAAAGCCGACGGTTTTGTTGTGTTTGAGGGCCTCTGCAAATATCTCATGTCCCTCCTGTGCAAGGAGGGCCTTGTTTGCGGTTACGACGTGTTTGCCTTGTTTGATGGCGTCGAGGATGAAGGTCTTTGCGGGTTTAAAGCCACCCACCAGCTCGACGACCACGTCTATTTCGGGGTCGTTGATGATTTCGTAGGCATCCGTGGTCAGGACCCCGGGAGGGATGTT
>NZ_JABXWD010000430.1 GCF_019173545.1 Candidatus Magnetobacterium casense
CAAGCGGATGATGGTACCGGTTTCCTCTGTCAGGTCTGTAAACAGGCCACCAACGAGTTGAGAGTCTTCGCTGATCTTGGAGTTTCTGACGGTGAACTTTATATTATCCACGGTTCTTTCCAGTATCCTGAATGTCATATAATAGGTGCTGTCTATTTTAAGCAGTGTTGGTTTCTTGGAGGTATTTTTCATGGGGATTTTTATCAGGCACCCACCCTTGCTGAGGTTCATTATGGAGACCTCCATGGAGGATATCGTGTTGAGGTCAAAGACCTTTGCCGGGATGTTTGTTGGTACACGGTCGTAGCGTCTTTTTGCTGAAGCCATTTTTTTGAACGCCCCATATCCCCACAACTGATGCCGGTTGATGCTGAGGTTGACCTTGGAGGGTGCAATCACCTCAGTGATGTTGTGCTTACCGTTTGCGGTGTCCCTCCTGAAGGGTGCCGGGAGGTGTTCGCCGTTTGACTTTTGGATGCTGTGTACGATAGGACAGTTGGCCTTCTCCGTCCTGTATGTGACCACGGCGATTTCGTTGTTGTTCAGGCGCACAAATGTCCCCGGAGGATAGATGCCGATGGTCTTGATAAAGTACAGTCCGAGTTCCTCTTCAAAACGAGTGCCCTTGTCCAGGAATATGCTGCGCATGGCAGTGTTTGCGGGCATGGCAGGACGATACCCCCTGCCCGATATCATGGCACTGTAGGCGTCGGCCAGGGATATGATGCGAGCCGTCTGGCAGATATCGTCCCCCTTTAGACCCCTGGGATAGCCGCTGCCATCAATTGCCTCGTGGTGCTGGAACACGCCCGTCAGCCACTGCTGTTGGGTTACTCCGAGGGACTGTAGCAGCTTAACGGTGCGGTGTTGGTGGACAGATATCTGCTTTTTTTGTTCTTCGCTGGGAGCATCTTTCTGCCAGTACAGCGCTTCCTGGAGTTGGAGTGCAGAGAGGTTCATGGTCAGGGCTGCGGCAAGCATCTCCTGGCGCTTATCGATAGACCACTCCAGGCGTTTCGCTATTATCTCCGATATGATGGCAGTGTGTACTGGATGTTTGATTGTATAGCGCCTGTCATTGTCCGTCAGCATGATGCCAAGGGCCAGGTCCTCATCCTCATAGCACACCTGTTGGATGGTGTTGCAGAGGGCCATGACCTTACCCTGGAAGTCATCTACGACGTTGTACTGTGTAAACAGGTGTTCCAGCCCCTCATAGACCTCATCTATGAGTTCAAACGGGGTATCGTTGTCCAGGTCTACCAGAGGCCTTGTGCGATTCAGTGGAGAAAAGCCTGCCGCATAGCCGAAAAAACTTGCCGGATTGCTCCCCATCAACTCCACAATACGCCGCAGCTCATTTTTGTCCTTGATTACGTAACCCTCCCTGAGCATCAGCTTGCCGTGCTGATCGTACACTGGATATGTCAAAGGTTTGCCTATGGACAAATCGTTTTTGCCTATCAACCTTGCCTCCACTTAGTGCCTGTCAAATTTTTGTCTGTTTGTTTGCAACATAATCTAAACCGACGCAACCAGCGCGTGTGAAACAAACTGCGCAGGCAAATATACATGCAAGAATTGAACCACCCTACCGCCAAAGACAAAACCCCCAATAACGCATCTGTACATGCAAGTGTGCAAGCGAGAGAGAGCGTTCAGAGATTAAAAAGTTAGGGTGGACACTTTGCGCAGATGGACTTAAAGAGGGTGGTGCTGAGGTACCTGTCGCCTCTGTCGGGGAGTATGACGACAATGACGCCGTCTGTCATTTCCTGTGCCTTTTTGACGGCGACGTAGAGGGCGGCGCCACTGCTCATTCCGACAAAGATGCCCTCCTTCATGGCCAGCCATCTGGCGGTATTGTAGGCGTCGTCGTCGTTGACGATTCTCTTGTCGTCGAGTCTGGCGGGGTCGTAGATGCCCGGGACGATGGACTCGGACATGTTTTTCAGTCCCTGAATTTTGTGTCCCAGGACGGGTTCTACGCCTATAATTTCGATTGAAGGGTCATACTCCTTGAGTCTTTTGCTAACGCCCATCAGTGTGCCAGTGGTGCCCATACCGGCGATAAAGGTGCTTATCTCACCGTTGGTTTGCTCGTAGATTTCCCTGCCTGTGGTTTCGTAGTGACTTCTGACGTTTGCGGGATTGTTGAACTGGTCTGGCATGAAGTAGGCATCTCTGTCTTCGTCGTATATTTTGTGAGCGAGTCTGATGGCGCCATCGGTGCCCTCATCCCCGGGACTAAGGACAAGCTCTGCACCGTAGACCATGAGGGTCATTCTGCGTTCAAGGCTCACGCACTCGGGCATCACGAGCTTGACCTTGTATCCCAGCGCTGCCCCTATCATGGCAAGTCCGATACCGGTGTTGCCACTGGTAGGTTCAAGTATTACGTGGTGGTCTTTGAGCTTATGGTTCTGCTGCGCATCCCTGACCATGTAATAGGCAATCCGGTCCTTTACCGAGCCGCCAGGGTTATTGCCCTCGAGCTTTACGAGGAGCCTGACCTTGGGGTTTATGTCCAGACTACCGAGGCTCACCACGGGCGTCTGTCCTATGGCATCGACTATACCCATTGGTTGTACCATAGTTGGGTGCGCACTCTGCTCACAAATGGTTTTTCCTGCCTCACAGGGTTACTCACCAACCACTGTTCTTACGACGAACTCCGGCGGCGACA
>NZ_JABXWD010000431.1 GCF_019173545.1 Candidatus Magnetobacterium casense
TCTCATCTTTTCGATCAGCACCGTGTGTCCCAGGTGTATGTCCGGGGCCGTGGGGTCGAAGCCGGCCTTGATCCGCAGGGGTCTGCCCAGCCGGAGCTTTTCCAGCAGTTCTGCCTCGTGGATGATATCAGAGGTCCCACGCTTGATGACCTCAAGTTGTTGCTGTGGCGCTAACATTGTGTCCATATGATAACCGTTATCGGTGCATCGCGTCAAGGCAAGGGAAAAATAAAAGCCAAAACGTTAATGCCGGCGACACCGTATTCCTTATACGGCTCCCGTGCGTTCGTTGATATACATTGGCTCTTTCTCAAAGTGAGTGGGTAAGATTAGCAATCCCGCCTATGGTAAGGCTTGACATGTTCCATTTTATATCTGCTGTTTTTGAGGGGAAGCATATAAAGGGTAAGGCGGTAGATTGCACTACCCCCTCCCGTTGGTCGCTAGTCTTAAGTTAAGTTACCCATATGAAATAAGAAGGAACCGCTTTTTTCTTTAGCCGAGGGTGAAGGAGTTGTAAAGTCCAGGGTCATTGAAGGGCTGGAGATAGACGTAAATGAAATCTTTGGTGATTTCTACTTTTGAGCATGTGCAGGATGCAGGAACAAACGCAGGTTATCGCCCTTGACCTCCAGGCGATAACCCTGTTTCGCTATCCACGCTGCCGGCCTTACCCCAGCAAGTCTCTGAAGCGTTGAAAGAGATACCGCGAGTCGTTAGGACCAGGACCAGCCTCCGGATGATGCTGAACGGAAAAGACCGGCAAGTGCACGTGTCTCATGCCCTCAGCCGTGCCGTCATAGAGGTTGACGTGTGTCAGTTCGACCTCCTTGCTGATGCCGTCGATATCGACACAGTAGTTGTGATTCTGCGAGGTTATCTCAACCCTGCCGGTTTGGAGGTCCTTGACGGGGTGATTGCCGCCGTGATGACCGAACTTGAGCTTAAACGTCCTGCCGCCAAGTGCAAGCCCCAGTATCTGATGTCCAAGACAGATGCCAAAGATTGGTTTCCTGTCCAGGAGTTTTCTGACGTTTTCAATGGCATATCCAACCGCCTCGGGGTCTCCGGGGCCGTTGCTGAGAAATATGGCATCGGGTGCGAGTTTTAAAACCTCATCCGCACTGGTGGCAGCCGGTACCACATGCACGTCAAAGCCAACGCTCACAAGACTGCGCAAGATGTTGAGCTTTACGCCAAAGTCGTACACCACCACCTTCTTTGATGCCGTGGGGCGTTGCAGGCTGCTATTCAGCGACCAAAGCGGCTCACTCCAGTGATAGGGGCCTTGTGCCGTTACGCCTTGTACTAGGTCAATGCCACCGATACCGGGGTGTCCATTGATCCGCTGATATAGCCTCCGTGGGTCTGCTTTCAGGGTTGAGATTATACCCATCATTGCCCCGGATGTTCTGAGGTGTACGGTAAGCGCCCGTGTGTCAATCCCGCTGATGGCCACGATGTTGTGTTGCCTCAGATAGTCGCCTATGGATTGATTGCCGCGCCAGTTGCTCCAGCGCCCAAAGGATTCCTTCACGATAAACCCCTCGACCTTGGGGCCTGCCACCGACTCCGCATCTTGGGGGTTTATGCCGTAGTTGCCTATCTGAGTGTACGTCATGGTAACTATCTGTCCCTTGTAGGACGGATCGGTCAATATCTCCTGATATCCGCTCATGGCGGTATTAAAGACGACCTCCCCAACGGCTTCACCCTCTGCCCCAAATGCCTCACCCTCAAATACCGTACCATCGGCAAGTACAAGCAATGCCCCGCTCATAGACTGCCCCGCAGTTGGTCGTACCTGATTGCACCACCAACAATTGTCAGCACACAGAGTCCCTTGAGCTGCCAACCGTGAAATGGCGTGTTCCTGCCCTTTGATACCAGGCTGTTCATATCCACCGTAAACTCCCTGTCTATGTCAACCACCACGACGTCGGCCACTGCACCCTCCGTCAGAGTACCCTTGCCAAGCCCTAGAATGTCGGATGGCTTAACGGTCATTTTTTCAATCAAGGCGCTCAATGACAGCACCCCCTCCTGTACGAGTCTCAGCCCCAGGGCAAGTGCGGTCTCAAGCCCCGATATGCCAAATGCGGCCACGTCAAACTCGCACTCCTTGTCGTCCTTGTGGTGTGGTGCGTGGTCCGTGACGATGCAGTCAATGGTGCCGTCGCAGATGCCCTCTCTGACGGCTTCAACGTCTTTTTTGGTGCGCAGTGGGGGGTTGACCTTGGCCAAGGTGTTGTAGCCCTTTACGCAGTCCTCCGTTATGTGGAGATAATGCGGGGTGGTCTCAGCCGTGACGTTAATCCCTGCGGCCTTTGCCTCTCTGATGGCCCTGACCCCGCCCGCCGTAGAGACATGGGCAATGTGCAACCTTCCGCCAGTCAGGGCTGCAAGCTCTATGTCGCGCCGTATCATGATCACCTCCGCCTCTGCCGGTATCCCCCTCAGACCCAGGAGTGTTGAGAGTTGCCCTTCGTTCATCACCCCGTCTGCGGAGAGCCAGACGTCTTCGGCGTGAGATATTACGGGGACGTCGAAGGTCGTTGAGTATTCAAGCGCCCGTCTCATGAGCAGGGAGTTGGTGACCGGTCTGCCGTCATCGGAGAAGGCAACACAGCCGGCTGCCTTCATAAGACCAAACTCGGTAAGCTCCT
>NZ_JABXWD010000432.1 GCF_019173545.1 Candidatus Magnetobacterium casense
CCCCTTGACCCCTTCTTGTACTTTGTTTGCGGGGGATCGTTATATTTAGCAAATTAAAAGTATCGTTTCAACAGCCCTTCAAATGCCTGACCGTGGCGGGCTTCGTCTTTACACATTTCGTGTACGGTGTCATGTATTGCGTCCAGGTTGAGTTGCTTTGCTTTGGTTGCTAGGTCTTTTTTACCTTTACAGGCGCCGTTTTCTGCCTCAACGCGGGCTTTTAGGTTTTCCTTGGTGCTTGCAACCAGGACTTCACCCAGGAGCTCTGCAAACTTGGAGGCATGCTCTGCTTCTTCAAATGCGATTCGCTTGTATGCCTCTGCTACCTCGGGTAGGCCCTCTCTGTCTGCTTGGCGACTCATGGCAAGGTACATGCCGACCTCCGTGCATTCTCCCATGAAGTTGGCTCTCAAGCCGTCGAGTATCTCCTGGTCAACGCCCTTGGCGACTCCTATTCTATGCTCATCGGCCCATGTCAATCCCCCGGTGCTGCCTTCAATAAACTTCTCCGCCGGAGCACCACACTGAGGGCATTTATCAGGAGGGGCATCCCCTTGATGTGCATAACCGCAAATCGTACATACAAATCTCTTCATAATCTACTGTCTCCCTTCTTTTATAATTTAACTTGCGCTGTGACGTAAATCACAGCATACTTATTTTACCATACATGAAAGAAGAAAAGTTGTAAATATTTATCTTGCATACAATCAAAATACCCTGTTCCTAAAATTGAAGCATCAGGGCATCTTTGCATACGTCAATCTCTATGGGGACGTTTGTGGTACATTTACCGAAATAATCGCCATCCATCTGGATGTGGCTTTCTGCGTTAATCCGGATACTGTTGCATTTGCCTCCCACCACTCCCTTTAGTTTTCCGAGGGGTTGTCCGCCTATAATGGCTGCCGTGTGCCTCAGCAGGGCGCCCCTGCCGTGTCCCTGGAAGACGTGTACGCAGAGTTCCGCTTTTGTGATATCGGCCTCCGGTGCAATCCGAAACTCACCGCCATAGCGCGATGCCTTACTGACAATGGCCGAATAACCTCTGACATCGCTGCCGTCAATCCGCAGTGTGATATCTTCAGTCCTGTAGTTCAACAGGCACCCTATCCCGCTGACGACGTAGGCCGATACCCCGATCACCCGTTTGAGGGATTTGTTGAGGCCGTATACCGCCAAGGCATCAAACCCTATGCCGGCCATCGTGGTAAAGTAGCGTGTCTCCCAGGGTGTGCGTATGCGTCCCAGAGACACTTTCTGCGGTTGGCCTCCGATGGCCGATGCAACAGCCCTCCGAACCACTCCCCTGGAACCCAGCTCCCGTGACAGGACGTTACTGCCTCCTATGGGCAGTATGGCCATTGGAATCCTTGAAAACGCCAGGCCATTTGCAACCTCGTTGGCCGTCCCGTCCCCTCCGCAGGCAAATACCACTGACCAGGGCTTATCGGCGGATTCCTCGACGGCCTGTCCGGCTCGTCTCTGGGCATCTCCCTTGTCTCTGGTCCAGTAGAGGGTCGTATCATAGCCTGCCCCCTGTAGCATTGCCGTGGCCGTTTCTATTCTGGCCACCTTAAATGTCGTCGATATGGGATTAATGATAAGCAGCGCCGATAATTTCATCCAAATTCCTTACGCCTCCATAGTGCTAGCATTTGCGTCATTGCCTATTTTACATCTACCGCCCCGGGGATAGCAAGGGTCAAAAACTAAGTTGGCACCAGTCATTGCGAATGGGGAACTTAGCTGGGGGCGGCTCGCCCCTTTTATGCCGGGGGAACTTAGCCAGGGGCGGCTCGCCCCTCGCTGACCCCTCGCTGACCCCTTGACCCCGTAAAATGCCGCTTTTTTTTGTATTTAATCAAATCGAAATCTGCTATAATTAGGATATGTTTTTCAAGCCAAACCTGACCATTCTACCGCCGACACAGTTGCGTCTGTGGCCGGAACTTGACGCCACACCGGAACACTTCACGCTCTACGGCGGAACGGCACTTGCCTTGCACCTTGGACACCGCACCTCTGTTGATTTTGATTTCTTTTCCAACCAATCCTTTGATCCCAACCAGCTTGCACAAATCATCCCTTATCTTAAGGGCGCAGAGCGCGTGCAAGTTGCACCCGATACCCTGAAATGCCGCATCGGGCGTGACTGCCCTGTTTTGGTTTCCTTCTTTGGCGGGCTTGGCCTTGGTCAGGTGTCCGAGCGCTATCAGTCTGAGGGACACACGATTCATGTAGCCTCATTGCTTGACATTGCGGGGACAAAAGTCGCTGTGGTGCAGCAGCGGGCAGAGGCCAAGGATTATATCGATATCGACGCACTGTTACGGCATGGCATTGACTTGTCCAGTGCGCTTGCTGCGGGCCGTATTGTCTATGGACGTAGCTTCAACCCCATGATTGCATTAAAGGCCCTCAGCTTTTTTGACGATGTGCCAACCTTACCCGCCGATGTGCGCGGGCGTCTAAGCGCTGCCGTTGAAGCCGTCGAGCCGACCCGTCTTGCCGTGCTTACGCCGTATGCAAAACGGGCAGATGACAACGGATGCACACCATGAAGATTTTGCCTGTTACGCCGGCACTTCTGAACGTGGCCCGTCGTGTTGTCTGGTTCAAGGAGCCGGAGGAGGCACTATCCGATCCGGTGCATTTTATCG
>NZ_JABXWD010000433.1 GCF_019173545.1 Candidatus Magnetobacterium casense
TTTTGAAAATGGATTCCCGTTTTCACGGGAATGACAAGAAATGGTATTTTGCGCCCATCTGTGTCATTCCTGCGTAAGCAGGAATCCAGAAAGTGCGAAACCATAGATTCTCAGACAAAGAGATATAAAACGCATGTTCTCTTATTCGTCTATCGAGCATATGGGTATCGCAACCTTTGCCTTTGGCCTTGGCGGCGCTACAGCCACTTATGGTGCGCTCTTGCATATGCTTATGCACAGCCTTACAAAGTCCTCCATATTCTTCACGGTAGGGCACGCCTGTCAAATGCATCGAACACAGGAAATAGCCAGGATAAAGGGATTACTCAATGAAGACTCCTTTGTTGGTTGGGCGCTGATGTTGGGCGCTATGGCACTTGCGGGTCTGCCGCCCTTTGGTATCTTCACCAGCGAATTTCTGATATTAACGGCTACCATAAAGGATGTCCCGCTGCTGATGCCTTTTATACTTGTTGGCCTGGGAGTTGCCTTTGCAGGACTTCTCAGAAAGGTACAATATATGGTATCAGGGGATGTTCCCTCATACTTCAGACCAATACAGGCAGCCCGTACACCGGTGATACTTCACATGGTATTGGTGGTTGTACTGGCGTTTTATATGCCAGATTTTCTTAACAAGTGGTTTCAGACGGCGGTGGAGTTGTTAAAATGAAAAAATTAGCTAAGGTTCTGAAGTCTGAGTTTGCCGAGGATGCAAAGGCAGATGTACACGGCAATCCGGTTACTTTTGCAGTACCGGTAGATAGATTTGCAGAGGCTGCAAGGGCATTAAAGGAATCGTCAGCGTTTCTTTGTGCAGAGTGGGCTACGGACGATACAAACTCAGGCAGGGGTTTTGGCATCTACGCCTGCTTCAGGGAGGGTAGCGAATACCTGATAGTACGGGCTGAACTGCCACGTGATAGGGCAGAGTTCCCAAGCCTTGTCAAACACTTTGTGCCTGCATATAGATTTGAACGTCAGATCAGGAGTCTTATGGGTGTTATACCACGCGGGCATCCGGATAACAGACCATGGATTAAATTTGAGGACTGGCCGGAGGATGCCTGGCCGCTGAGAAAATCCTTTGATGCCTCCGGGGCGATGACGTGCTCCGAGGGGCAGTACTCATGGCTTGAGGCTGAAGGGGAAGGCGTATATGAGATTGCAGTTGGTCCGGTCCATGCCGGTATCATTGAACCTGGCCATTTCAGGTTTCAGGCGGTTGGCGAAACTATAATCAACCTTGAGGAGCGTCTTGGGTACGTTCATAAAGGGATAGAAAAGAGATTTGAATCTATGACGTGGGAAACGGCCGTTAAATTAGCCGGGCGTGTATCAGGTGATACGACAGTAGCACACTCAACAGCCTACTCGATGGCGCTGGAGTCAATGACACATTGCAAGGTACCTGAAAGATCTCAATGGCTAAGGGCACTTTTTATTGAAAGGGAACGTGTTGCCAATCACCTTGGAGATATTGGGGCTATTTGTAATGATGCAGCATTTGCCTTTATGTTATATCAGTGCTCGAAACTTAAGGAGGCCATGCTTGCCACTAACCATAGACTCTTTGGGCACAGGTTTATGATGGACAGGGTTATTCCAGGGGGTGTGACGGTTGATATCGATGCAAAAGCTAAACAAGAAATGTTATCAGAGATGGAGTTTATCACCAGGAATTTCGACAGACTGGTTCGTATTTATGAGGAGAGTTCATCACTTGAGGATAGGGTACGCTCTACCGGCATACTCACATATAAAATGGCAAGAGATTTGTGCACGGTAGGAGTAGTTGCCCGTGCTAGCGGGTTAAATGTGGATTGCAGGGTTCATAATCCTTTTCCTCCATATGATTCAATTGGGGTAGAGTCTCCGGACCTTACCGCAGGGGATGTGCACGCAAGGGTATGGGTAAGGGTATTTGAAATAAGGGCATCTATACGTCTTATGTATAGTATACTCAACCATATCCCTTCAGGCAGCATAGT
The DNA here is from genome assembly GCF_019173545.1 of Candidatus Magnetobacterium casense. Classification (GTDB taxonomy): domain Bacteria; phylum Nitrospirota; class Thermodesulfovibrionia; order Thermodesulfovibrionales; family Magnetobacteriaceae; genus Magnetobacterium; species Magnetobacterium cryptolimnobacter. The sequence continues at coordinate 1,992 of NZ_JABXWD010000433.1, forward strand.
TGCCCGGTGCAATGCCGTGTTACCTGATGTGACGGGATTTGCGGCAGTAGAGGGTTGGCGTGGTGAAATAATTTATTGGATTAAGAGCGGGCAGCAAGGGGAGATACACAGGTGCATGGTAAGAGACCCGTCCAGTGTAAACTGGTTAGCGCTTGAGCAGGCGATAAAGGGTAATATTGTCCCTGACTTCCCGCTTTGCAACAAGAGTTTCAACCAGTCATATTCGGGGCACGATTTATGATTAGAATCCTGCGTCAAATATTTCGTACCGGCATAGTTACCAACAAAACGCCTCAGGTTGACGACCCAAAAATAAAGGTAACAGGAATCAACATAGAGGCTAACGTAAAAAAACGTTTCAGAAGGAGTTTGTCGTATCCTCTTTAAAAAGCAGGGTAAATTTTATTTCACGGTCAAAAGACATGGATTCCTGCTTTCGCAGGAATGACAGTTACAGCCGTTTTCCAAGTGTGTCATTCCTGGCTTGACCAGGAATCCAGGATGCGTAAAAGTATAGTTACCATGAAATTTAAAGAAGATACAGTTTGTCTGTGTTTGACAATGTCACATTTAAGTAAACATCAGGGATTGTCTGAACTAGGATTACACAGATTAAAGGATTTACAGGAAAAAGAATATATGCCTTCTTTAACATGAATCCTG
>NZ_JABXWD010000434.1 GCF_019173545.1 Candidatus Magnetobacterium casense
ACAACTATCATAAGTTGGTCGTGTATTGCCTATTTGGTCAATGGTAAGGTCTACATTACCCACACTCTGACCACAGCCGTTTGTGGCGCTTGGTATCTTGTCGAATGCAGCACTCGACTTAGTGATTGCCATGGTCTGCGTCTCACCTCCGTTATCTGCTAAGGCGCCAAGTGAGGGATTCGTGCTTTGCTGATCTCCCGTACCAGTAAATCCACAGTCAGTGCCACCCTCGATGTTATACCCCCCAGAGGTAATTGTTCCTTGACAGTTTGGGCCCGATACTGTGGCAGTATTTCCATAGACGATACTATTTTTAACAGTCGTGGTACCTCCAAGTCTGTGAAGCCCACCCCCCTGACCATTAGTAACATGAGGAGCGCTATTGTTGGCAATTGTACAGTTTACAATGGTTACGTTTGCTGTAGAAACTATAGCGCCACCTTTAAATACAGTCGTGTTTCCTGTGAAAGTGGAATTGACAATAGTTGTCGTTCCTGTACAAGCTATCGCACCGCCAAATTCACTGCCACTCCCCGCTACAATACTGTTATTGGCAAACAAACTGTTTGTGACGATCAGAGTGCTCGTGCTAAGTATAGCGCCACCGTCGTCAGTACATTTGTTAGAATCAAAGCTGCAGTATTGAATGGTGAGAGTGCCACCGGAGTGATTAATGGCACCACCGCTGGAGTTGCCTGTTGCATTGCCATTGGTAAAAGTCAAACCCGTTATGGTGACAGTACCACCTGTTATGTTTAAGATACGTGAGGAGTTATTACCGCTGATCTCAAGTATACTCGCCCCAGGACCTGTGATGGTGAGGTTTTTACTAAAACTTATATGGCCTGATGTAAGGGTGATCGTACCGGATACCCCTGTCAGGTCGATAGTATCACCAGAGATGGCATCTGATATTGCCTGACGCAACGAGCCTGCACCACTATCGCTAGTATTTGTTACCGTTTGAGTTGCACAATAGGAATCACTACTTGTTAAAATGACAAGAGCAGAGATAATGGCAACTATCACTTTCAACTTTAAGACTTTACATAGTCTGTCATTCATAGTACTTAACCTTCCTGATTCTTAACTTCTCATGCTACGTAAAAGCACAGCATTTCAAGTTTTCGAAAAAAACAAATTTAGCAATGGCATATACCTTGCTTTACCAAAATACTTAACACAGGGTATAACTAAAGTTCTACATTACCCTCTCCTCCTGCCGGTTTTATACTAACGATACCATTATGAACTTGCAGCCTGCCCTCCGCAAAGAGTCGGATGGCGTAGGGGTAGATCACATGTTCACTGCGGAGGATTTTCTCTGAGAGGGTTTCTTCGTTGTCGTCGCTGCTAACGGGGACGGGGGCCTGGACAATGATAGGGCCGGTATCCATGCCCTCATCGACGAAGTGTACGGTGCAGCCTGAGACCTTGACGCCTGCCTCGATGGCCTGTCTCTGGGCATGCAGTCCCTTGAAGGAGGGCAAGAGGGCGGGGTGGATGTTGAGTATCCGCATGGGGAATGCCTCAATAAGCGGACGGGTGACAATCCGCATGAAGCCTGCCAGCGCTATCAGTTCCGTTAAGCGGGCGGAGAGTTCATCGGCTACGGCCCTGAAGAAGTCGTCTCTGGTTGCATAGTCCCTGGGATTGATGTATATGTGTGAGATGTTGTTGTCCGTGGCGCGGGTTATGGCATACGCATTGGGGTTGTCCGTGAGCAGGCACACGATATCGACGTTTAAAGCGCCCTTGTTTTTGGCGTCTATGATGGCCTGAAAGTTGGAGCCTCTGCCCGAGGCCAGTACTGCTAGTTTGAGCATTCGCTATCCCTCTGGAGGCTTTCCTTGTAGAGTTGTTTGTTGTCTATGCCCATGGCAGTGGCAACCTCCATAACGGCGTCCTTGCGTCTGGAGCCGGCCTTGATGAGTTCATCGACCTCCCTGAGGGCGTCCTCCATGGAGAATTCCGGGGCTGGGGCCGATTCTGCAATGACGACGTACTCACCGGCTATCTTTCCCCGCTCCATCTTGTCAATGACCTCCTGGACGCTGCCCCTGATGACCTCCTCGTGCATCTTGGTCATTTCGTGGCAGAGGGCGATCCGGCGATTGCCAAAGACCTCAAGCAGGTCATACAGGAAGTCGATTATTCTGTGCGGCGACTCGTAGAATACAACCGTAAAGACAAGTCCCTTTAGTTCCGTCAGCTCTTTTATCCGCTGCGTTTGTCTACTGGAGAGAAATCCCGCAAAAAAATACCGTTTCGTGGAAAGCCCCGATACCGACAGGGCGGTAATCAACGACGTAGCCCCCGGTATGGGGACGATCTCTATGCCCTGCGTCAGCGCCTCGCGTATCAAGACCTCGCCCGGATCAGAGACCCCCGGGGTGCCGGCATCCGAAATGAGGGCAACCGACAGCCCTTCGTTAAGGCGCTTGAGTACCTCTTTGGACTTGACCTTTTCCTTTTCGCCCCAGTAGCTGATCATGGGCGTAGTAATGCCGTAGTGGTTGAGGAGCTTTGACGAGTGGCGCGTATCCTCTGCCGCTATCACATCGACCTCCTTGAGCGTGTTCAGTGCCCTCAGGGTGATGTCCTGCAAGTTCCCTATTGGCGTGGAGACTATGTA
>NZ_JABXWD010000435.1 GCF_019173545.1 Candidatus Magnetobacterium casense
CGGATTAACTTGCCTTCCGATGTACGTACCGGTTGAGCCATAAGGTTGGGCTTGCTGCAACTCAGACGTCCCGTGGAGGTACTTGTCAGGCTGAAATTGGCGTGTACCCGGCCATCGACATCCACAAGATTGAGCGCTGCCTCGGCATAGGTTGACCGGAGCTTGGTGTATTGGCGGTATTCGAGGAGCAGGTCAACAACCGGGTGGGTGCCTTTGAGGGGTGATAATACTTCACGTTCTCCGGTGGGGTAAACGATTTTGCCGTTGGGCTTTTTCGTGGGCTGCTTCTGTGGGGGAAGTTTCAGTTCCTTGAATAGCATGTCCGATACTTCATCTGGAGAGTTTAAGTTGTAGCGCTTGGACACCACGTCATAGATTCGTTTTTTAGCTTCCTCGGCCCTGGTCCCGAAGTACTCCCCCAGATCCTTGAGAACTGAAACGTCAGCCTCGATCCCGGACCTGTGCATATCAATGACCATCGGTAGAGTGTCACAGTCCATGCGCACCACCGGCCATAAATCGAAGCTTTGGATGATGGGAGATAGGGTCCTGTGCACGCGCAGGGTGGCATCGGCGTCTCGGCAGGCATAATAACGGGCCTCGGCAATGGGGATGTCGGCAAGGGTGGCGCGGGGGAGAGGGCCGAGAAGTTGTTCGACTTGATTTCGACCGCGCTCGGGGTCAAGCTTAAGCCAGGACGATGTAAGGTCAGTTTTGGTGTCCAGGATATAAACATCGACGTCATGTTTCATCAGCAGCTTCTTGACCTTTCGCACTACATTTTGTGGTTGTACTTGGAGGTATACCCCATTGCGGAGTTCAGTAATCGGAGGGGGATTAGGGAGTGTTAATCCGGCGGCCTGCTTCAGATACGCCCTGGTCAGTGTCTCCTGGGCATCGCGCAACACGTCTTCGTATTCCTCCATATCCATCCCACAATGACGCTTGGCAAGGGATTTCAAGCCCAAGGGCTCGACCTGGAGGAGATAAGCCATGTCCATGGTATCCTCGACTTGTCCGAGTGGCACTGTGACCCCCAGGGACTCCAAAACGGGGATATCAAACAAGGCTTTGTGAAACACGATGCGGAGATTGGGCCTGGTCAAACTCTTTTTAAGCACCTCCAGACATGCGATATCGGTAACCGGGATAAAGTACGCCTTACCAGGGCTCATGCATACCGTCACGCACCACACAGGATCATGTAATCCTGGGGATGAACCCGTGGGGAGGGTCTCGGTGTCTATAGCGACAATGCTGGTGAATGCCAGTTCAAGCTCAAGTCTGCGAGCTGTTGCCAACACGTACTTTTCAGCGCCCTTGTATAAGTCTTCCGGGGCGGTAAACTTTTCTCCATGGAGAACCGAGCTTACACGCTGGAAATCGTACTGAACCCGGTTCATGGTTTCCGGAGCCTTGAGACCGGCGGCGATATGGTAACAGGGGATGACTGTGGGGCGGTACGCCGGATCGGACTCAACCGGGAATACTTGATGAGGGATGCCGTGGACTGTTTCCATGTCAACGTTGTTACCCAGGAGGGCGCGGGTGCTGAACCGGCCCACGGTGATGATGTGATCCGGGCGCACTTCAGCAATTTCATATTTCAGCCACGAGGAACAGCATTGTAGCTCCAGAGGTTTGGGATCTCGGTTCTTAGGCGGGCGACACTTGACAACATTCGTGACGTAGCATTGCTGGTAACGGTCAAGACCCATTCGAGTGCACAAGTTGTTCAGTTCGCGTCCACTGGGGGCGTCGCGGTAGAATGGGACGCCATGTTCGTTTTCTTGTTCTCCGGGACCTTCACCAATGATCATGACCGGGGCATGTGAGAGTGATGCTCCGGGGCCCTGACCCAATACCGGGGCGGATTTGTCCGGGGGATCCAGGTACCACAGGGCCGATAACGGGCAGTCGAAGCAGTTCGCACGGTCGCGGGCATAGATGAAGTTATAACGCCGGTTGGAAGATGGAGCATCAGTCATATCGGCCATTTCGTCCCTCCTGTTAATCTATTAATCTACTTGTGTCGTGTAAAACACATCCCCCACAAACCCGTCTCCGTCGCGCAAGGTCTCCCAAATATCCTCCTGGCGCACAAGCACCTTCCCCCAATTAACGTCCTCGTCCATTGTCAATTCCACCCAATACAGGTGTGATTTTTTGCGCGAAGGAAAGTTAATCATTTCGGTTACGCCTTTAACGGAGATGATGAACCGGGCCTTGGAAGGATCCGGGGCTTTGATAGCTGGAGAAGGGTCATGGACGGCAAGGAAGACCATTGTTCCCATTGCCAGAACAAACACCCCAGCTCCACCGATTAATTCCCCAAGTCTGTTTACCAGTCCCCCTACCAGTCCCCGACTTTCCCGAACTGATCCTCTACGTGATAATGGGACCTGCGCCTGGTGTTGAGTTCCTTTTGTACGTTGACCGATTCGGCTTCGTAGTTTTGTATGAACCATGTCTCACCCAATAGCCAGTCCAAATAGGTGTCCGGGACGAAATCGAAGTCGCTTTTGATGACCCGGTAAAAATTGGTGCTCCGTTTGGGGTAGAATGGACGTGCACTTTCAGGATCAGTTCGGGAAAGTCGGGGACTGGTAGGGGGACTGGTAAACAGACTT
>NZ_JABXWD010000436.1 GCF_019173545.1 Candidatus Magnetobacterium casense
AAGCCGGGTTGATGGCCGCTTTGTTTTCTAGGGAAGTCGGACACGTTTACTGGTTTGAGAACATGGGAGAACCCATATCAAACCGGAATCTTCCGGCATTACTGGAAAAAACACAAATGATAATACAGCTACCGGAATATGAAAGCGCATTGGCCGAAGCCGGGGCGATCATGACACCATCACTGGTCACTGGATATTGCAACCAGATGACGACTCAGGTGGTGGCCAATATGGAAGAACAGGTGAGGGAATTGCAGGAACAAACGCTGGTCATGGCCCGAAAATACGTCCAGCCGTTATTCGTATATGGAATGGGAATAATAGCTATTTTGGGGTTAGGAACAGCGATTACGTTCTTCATCATGTCTCAAGGCAAACTGGATGATCTTATGAAAGCGTTGGGGATTTAATCATGGCAGATGTAATACAACAACGGTCTGACAAAGCTCTCGAATATGTGTTGAACCCGCCAGTTGATCGGATGTATGAGTTTACAGTTATACCCAAAGGCTCATCATGGTTGCTGGCCCATCAACTGGCCAAATTCCACATGTTTGATCCGGGAATACATAAATACGATGAGAATGGCAGGCTTCTTCGCCGGGTAACGATAGCAGAACTGGCCTATAATTTTTATTTTAAATTACAGCGGTCAGTTGACGGAAATCTCCTCAAAGGGGCACTTGATTTGTCGTCACTCGAATTAGGTGCCGACGATGGAGTACAGGACAGATGGGACCAGTAGATATCGAAACTCAGTTCAAATCTAACGGCAATGGCAGCGATGTCATAGATTGGGCCAACATCAAGACATTGGATGATGTCGAGCGGTTGGGTCCATTGAAACTCTATGACCACACACCGGAGGAAGGTCAGTTCGACCTGCTAATTGCGAACGACCTGACCGAGTATGAGTACGAAGACGCCAAGCGATGGGCGCGGTTCATTAATGGGGTCATTCTGGTAACGGGTCCGCCAGGAACAGGGAAAACGACGCTGCTCCATGTCATATCGTGGAAAATGAAGCGGTATTTCGGGAAACTGGTAACATGCGATGCACCCCCACGGCACTTGTTCGGCCTGTCGATCCCGAATAGTACGGAATTCCTACTTGAACAACTGGACAGGGTGCACGATCTGATGTACGATCACCCTGAATACTCGCAGTTTAACACCGACCCGTTAAGATGGTATTCCAGTAAGGGCCAGATATTTCTCAAACATGCTGTAATGCTGGAAGATGAATTCAGCAACAAAATGCCACGGGAAACGCCAAATCTGAGCATTTGCCAGATTTACCAGCGAATAGCTACGATATGGAGGCACTTTGACATTTTGATTCTGGGGGCGACTACGAAGAAAGAGGATATTACGCCTCATCTCTACCCGGAGGTGACGGCAGAGATTAGGTGTAAAGCACTGGCATCGAGGCCGGGGGTCTACAGGGGAATGCTGTATCCGCTGAAATATAATTCGGCTAAGGGGACATTTCTATCGAACGAGAAGCCGATTATCGTAGACACCGATGCGCTATCGCCTATCGAGGCATACAAGCACCCGCCATTGGCCGGATATCGCTGGGTTGACCTATTTAACTCAAAAAATCCGCAAGTTGCCAGGGTGCCCGAAGCATTGCGAAAACAGCTCAAAAAGAAGGCTACTGAACGGGGGGGTTATGACCGCACGAGAAATGGAAACTAAGATCACTCAGATGATGCCGAAACGGTTCTTGTATCCGGTTTATGTCATGCCAGCCATATTCATGGCAGTTATCATCATGATGGGCAAACTGATGGGATGGCCGGGGTTTATCGTGGGAACAGGGCTGTTTTTCGGGGTCGAATACTGGTATTTGACCCGTATCTATAACCCGATACGGAAATCGTTACGATCATTACTAATGGAGGGGCACAATGAAACGGAGAAGTGTCAGGAGCCGGAATAAACCGTTCACGATGACGGGATTTGTCGAAAAAAATCTGTCGAAACCCAAGAGTAAAAATCCGAAGCTGATACAGATTGGGTTGACGCCATTGGGCAGGCAAAAGAGTGAGGAATGGGACGACGTAGGCATCAAAACGCAAGTGCTCATTGTGTTGTCCCATGACGGGCCGCTAACGCAAAGCGAGTTGAAGCGGAAGTTGGAGCAACGTGGAGTCCGGTCTGTGGGGAACTTGAAAGACCTGTTGAGAACGCTCAGGTTGCAAGGGTACATCAGGCCAATAAATCCAGACGGCGGGGCACCGCTAGGCTAATACGGAGGGTAGAACGATGAGTCACAAAACACTGATAGCCACATTCTCGGTTGGGATGGTCATGTTGCTGGTATTGATAGCGGCACTGACCATCGATGTTAATCTCTATGCGGGTGACGGGCCAAAAGAGGAGGGGAAGCTCACAATCGGCTTTGGAGATGTGGTCACATTGACTATCGGCCCGGAACAGGCGTATGCCGATGTGACACCGGATTACACCTGCGATGGGGCTTCGGATGACGTCCAGTTCCAAGCCGCATTGAATGATCTACCGGCAGGTGGTGGCAAGATCGTCGTGTTCGGTGGCACCTATGATTTTGACGTCAACGTAACAAGGGCCATCGGGAACGTCATCTGGGAAGGTGTTGGCTAC
>NZ_JABXWD010000437.1 GCF_019173545.1 Candidatus Magnetobacterium casense
AGCATGGTAAGATGGGGTCAAGGGGGCTGGCCCCCTTGCAGGGGAGGTCTGAGGAGGGGGCGGAGCCGCCCTCCTTCTTTCTTTTACCATGCAATATAAAGAGGATACGAAAATACTCTAAAATTATCAGCAGCATAGAAACAAATATAGAAAAGAATGCGAGAGCATGCTTGTTGTCATAGTTGTCAGCGAATTTACTCATCTTTACTATTAATGATATATCTATGCCTGGCTCAGGAGGATCGGCAAGATGCTTTTCTCTGTCACATTTTAGTATCTCATTTCTTAAATTGCTATCCGATAACACACTAGCGGCAATATATCTTGTTGCTTCACTTTTCCTGAAATCCATCATTGCTCCTCCACTTACACTTATTGAACGAAAATTATCATACCTATCTCTACTGTTAAGACTCCAATTAACCAGCTCATAACCTTTATCATCCGCAAATCTTCCTGTAATAATTAACACTAAATCATAAAAAACCCATAAACCAAAACCACCTCCAGTAAAAAGCATCAGCATCCCCGTCCATGCTTTCCTCACATAAAAGCGATGTACACCAGCCCATCCAAAAACAAAACACAGCACCAAAGCTACCATCCTGTTTTTCTCAGAAACCATAATGAATAACCATTCTGCTTTGATAAAAGCGCATTTTATCTGATAACATCACACCTCTCAACTTTGTATAACTTGTACACAAATAAGCTTACGTCTCAAATTTTTGTCCTCGCGCCCCAGACAATAGTTATGCTATCACAGATATCAGAGTTTGTCAAGTCTTTTTTATGCGTGTAAATCCAAGCTCCATCTGAGGGGAGGGCAGAACCGCTCCCCTTCTTTCTTTTCTTATTCTTCTTTTACGTAATATTTCAGGTATACGATGGCGCCAAGGTCGTAGAGGAAGTGGATGAGGATCGGGACAAACAGGCTGTTGTACAGCGTAAAGACCCATCCAATGTACAGTCCCATTGCCGTGGCAAAAACAAAGTACGCCGGCGATACGAAATGCAGAAGGCCAAAGATAACACTCCCCCAGATGATCCCAAACTTGACCTGAACGATCCCCCGAAAGAGGGCCTCCTCTCCGACACCGGCCAGTATGCAGATAAACACGACGTCTACGAAGGTTGTGTTGATAAACATGGCCCTGATGTGGTTGATAACAAACTGCCGCATTGTGCGCATAAATGACAGCGACATGGCCATCTCAGACAGCGATATGACAAACACTGCCACCGGTGGAAGCGTCCATGCCAGCGCCACCAGACAATCGCGCAACGGACGCTCACTGCCAAAGACCAGCCCTATGTGCAACCTCCCCGATAAGACCGCCGCCAACAGCAACAATCCCCCCTCCACCGCAACGGCAAGGACAACAACCCGCCTTCTCTCAATTGCCGGTGTCATACCGTTGTCCCGCTCACATGCGCATCGGCACGCCCCTCTTGGCCAGATACTGCTTGGCCTCGGAGATGGAGTGCTGCCTGAAGTGAAATATGGAAGCGGCTAATACGGCATCGGCCTTACCCTGGTCTAGGGCCTCAAAGAGGTGCTCCAACTCCCCGGCCCCCCCGGAAGCAATCACCGGTATCGACACCGCCTCCGACACCGCCCTGGTAAGCTCGATGTCGTAACCGACCTTGGTGCCGTCCTTGTCCATGCTGGTCAACAGGATTTCACCGGCACCGATGGCCTCCATGTAGATGGCCCAGGCAACGGCATCAATGGCAACCGGTCTCCTGCCTCCGTGCGTGTGGACCTCCCACCTCTGCGGTATATCAGCCGTCCCCGGTTCCATAAACAGGCGCCTGAAATCGTTGCCGGGGGCAGTGGTGAGCGCATCACTGAGCCATTGGGGGGGTCTCCGCTCTGCCGTCGATGAAACCGTGTATCGCTTGGCGTCTATGGCCACCACTATGCACTGACTGCCAAAACGTTCCGAGGCCTTGCGTATAAAATCTGGGTTGTTGACGGCAGCCGTGTTGATCGACACCTTGTCGCAGCCGGCATTTAACAACGCCCTGATGTCATCGAGACTGCCGATGCCACCACCAACCGTCAGCGGGATAAACACCTCCGCCGCAGTGCGCTCCACCACGTCAAGTATGATCTTGCGCTTTTCGTGCGATGCCGTAATGTCAAGGTAGGTCAGCTCATCGGCGCCCTCGCTGTCATAGAATATGGCATTTTCAACGGGGTCTCCGGCATCGCGGATGTTTACAAAATTTACGCCCTTGACTACTCGTCCATCCCGCACATCCAGACACGGGATGATCCTCTTTGCAAGCATGTCAGTCTCCTTAATGGTTCAAGTCAATCTCTGTAATAGGTAAGACCTCTCTCAGTCTCATGTCATCAACTGATTTAATTTTACGCCCCCGTGCAAAGTTTTTGCAAATACCCGCTCACGGTCTACGTCTGACTGTAGGTAGCCATCAATGGTCCGTCGTGTGATATGGCAGAAGTCGGAGGCGGCCCCATTTCTTTTCTTGTTTTATCGCGCGTTTCGATCGCGTGCAATACAAAGAACAAGGAGGGCGGCTCCGCCCCCTCCTTGACCTCCCCCGCAAGGGAACCAGTCCCCTTGACCCCATAAAAATACCACATATCTTGTATTT
>NZ_JABXWD010000438.1 GCF_019173545.1 Candidatus Magnetobacterium casense
AAGTACCGAAGGGGACAGGAAAAGAGAGTATCGGAAGATGATTGAGTCCAAAAAAGAGAGTGGACAAATGTCCGGACAAATGTCCGACAAACGTCCACCAGAGATAGAGTTTCCTGCCTCTACCATTTTGCAGACATCTTGGATGATTTTGTCGGAAATCTTCTCTGGTCGTCCGGCTGGCTTTTTAACCCTCTTGAACTTCGCCATCCTTCTCACGCTCCTGTTGTGCTCTCTCGTTTATGATGTGCAGAATCAACGCCGAGTGGTTCTTGATGTTCAGCTTGTGCTTCAGTTCACCCATGTTTTGAAGGAACTCGTCGTAGTCCTGATACCGTGCCAGAAACGTCGCATCGCCCTTGCACACTTCCTGCAAATAGTCTATGTTTTGGACGAACTCATCAAGCTCGCCTTCGAGGAAAAGCAGGTTCACAATGCCGGTCTTCAGCCCCTTGGGGGCGATGGAGAACAGGTTGTCATAGCTCTCCGTGAACACCGAGTCGTCCAGTCCTGACAGCTCTCTCATTTCGAGATCATCTATCGAACGGTATATCTCCGCCAGAATGGTCTTGTCGTCCTCGCCAGTTATGGCATTGTGCGAAAGCTGAATCCTGCGGATGTCGTCCTCACTCACGTCTTCTTCGTCTATCACAACAGCCTTCACGGTCTCATGGCCCAGCTCAGATACGGCCCTGACCCTATGGTTCCCGCTCACTATCTCGTAGAAGTCCTTTCTCTTCACCACCAGCGGGAGAGATGTCATCTCCCCATCATACTCGATGTTCCGCTTCAGTTTGTCAAACGTGATTTTATCCATGAACCGGGCATTTTTCGCTATGCCCTTCAGTTCCTTCACGTTCAGCGTTTCGACTCTTGTTTTCCCCTTGATTTTTCCAGCCATCCGGCCACCACCTCTTCCACAGTATTGTCAACCACGTCTGCCTCGTAGAGCAGTTTGCCCTCCTTCTCGTTCCTGAACACCAGCTCAAACACACCCCTGTACTTCATGCTCACCGGCTGTTTCGTGAAGACCGTGGTTTTCAGCCTCTTCGTCCACATCACGTACCGGGAGTCAAAAAACTTCACGCACTCTCTCGTCTTGGCTATCGTCAGCACCAGCTTCGACACCCTCGGGGCTTCCGATATTGCGTAGTCGGCCCACAGGTACGTCTGGTCGTGCTTGGACGTCGAATACAGCACGATACCCACTATCTTCTCTCCGCTCTTCAGCATCACGGCAACCGAGTTCTGCGGGGTGCTGGGCACGGCCTTCTTGATATACACCGTTCTGAAATACGCCTCGTCCTTCATCGACAGATACCCGAGCTGGATGCCGTCACGCTCGATGTCCTCAAACGTCGCCCTCTCGTACACTCCTATCTCCGGCATCTCCATGTTCACCGTGATGTACTTCTTCGTCTTCAAATAATCGCTATACAGGAACACCGGCTTCTTCTTCGGCTCCTGATACAGAATAAGCGGGTCAACCCCTTCGACGGGCCTGTCCGTGTAGAGGACGTATTTACCCCTCTCGATGATGCCATGGCACAGCAACTCATAAACCTCATTGTCGATTTCCGTGTACGGGGGGAGCCGGTCGATTATGCTCTCGTTGAACTTCTTGAACATTTTCTCGTACCCGGCGGTGTACGTTGGCGGGAAAGCCAGAATCAGGTGACGCTCGAACTCCGGCTTGTCGTACAGCGAGACCATACATTGCCGGACGAAACGCTCCAGCCTCATGATCTCTTTCAACTTCGCTATTCCGACAGCCTTGTCCTTTATCATCTTGTCCAAATTCTTGACGATGTGCCTCTTGATGCGGTTGTCTGCCTCGATGTCACGGAGCTGGGAGAAGTCGAGCAGTTGAACAATCCCTGCCACGTACTCCGCTCCGCTGTACTCATTCAGGATGGAGAGCTCTCCTACGACCTCTTTCTTGTAGTCCCCATCGCAAAGATACTCGCCGATAATCGTCGAGTATGTCGAAACGTCCGAACTCGTTATCAGGTTCTCCCGGCCCTGCATGGCGATCTCAGACCTGAAGTTCCCTGAACCCAAAACGATCACCTTTTCACGGGTGATCGCTTCGAGCTCTTGGGCTATCTTCTTCGGTATGCTTCCTAAAAACATTTCACTTCTTCATGTCGCTGAACATCTCCATCTGCTCCGGGACGTCTGCGATAGGCTCCTTTTTGCGTTCGCCTTCTTCGTTGACCTCCACCCCTGCCTTGTTCCTGAGCCAGTCTCCGACGTAATGCCGGTGGCACGGGTCTCCGACCTCCTCCCAGCAAAGAAGGATTTTCCCGTCCAGCTCCTTCGCTACCTTGTTGACGTCCAGCTTCGACAGGACACGCTTCTCGTAGTCCCTTCGCCACTCATCCTCGGAAAGCCCTCTCTCGTTTTTCACCATGTCCCATGTCGGAGCAAGTGCCGTGTACTTCGGCCCGGTGTAATACTTCGGGACTCCCCTCGAAATTGCGATGGCGTTCGGCTTGAACGCACTCTTCCGAAAATTTGATGTATTGATTTTTTTGCTCATAAGCCTCTCCCTTGTTATTGAATATTACGCCCCAGATGGAGAATGTCAACTTATTTTTTAAGCCGAGACGAAAAATTGACTCCA
>NZ_JABXWD010000439.1 GCF_019173545.1 Candidatus Magnetobacterium casense
CATCGAACATTTATCTACAGCCCGTGAGAGGGGGCTTGTGCCTCTTGCCGGTGTTTATGGCTGGGGCAGTGCGTTTGAGCATAATCAGTTACATGACGGCGAGGATTTTACCGGTCCCACTGCCGGGGCGATATCCGCATCCATGACTGCGGCACTAAAGATGGCTAAACTATCCCCCAAAGACATTGACGTCGTCATCGCACACGGCGACGGCACGCGCACGGGAGACAGGAATGAGTGTCAGGCAATCAACGAGGTCTTTTCAGAAGCGTTGTCAACCCTCAAGGTGTATGCCTCAAAGGGTGCCTTGGGGCATCTGCTTGCGGCGGCTCCGGCACTGGATACATTTATCGCCTCGTGCATACTCAGAGAGGGTATCATACCGCCAACTGTTAATGCAACCCCCGTGGATGATGATGTCGGATTTGATCTTGTGGTTGACAAACCGTTGAAAATACAGGCGAGCCGGATTATGGTCAACGCCCACAGTTGTGAGGGACAGGCCGTATCGATCATCGTGGGCAGTGTGGAAGTATAGACGTGAAACGAAGGTACTATTTTGCTTAGAGAAGAAAAGGAATTATTTATAACTCATGTTACGCATAGAAGCAAAAAAAAGGTTTAGAGGTTTAAATAACTGCGAAAAATATGTACTATGGATGAAGATAAATGTGGTCAAGGGGACTTCTTCATGCCCGGGGTGGCTCACCCCTCCCCTTGTGGGTGGGTCTGAGGGATGGCAAAGCCCTCCCTTTTTGTACCCTGTGCGTAAGGTGAGATAATAATTATTAGCAGGTAGTTATAGGCATGAGATTTTTATTTTACGACAGGATTACTGAAATCGAAAAGGGTAAAACGGTCAGCGGTGTTAAGACCTTTGCCCTGTCGGAGGAGTTCCTGAGGGGCCACTACGGCAAGCAGGCGATCATTCCGGGGGTGATATTCATCGAGGCGATGGCACAACTCCTGGGATGGTTGATCATATACACGCACGACTTCAGACTCTCTGCGATAATGTCGCTGGTTGAGGGTGTCAAGGTAACTCCAATGCTGAGGCCCGGACTGACTGCACAGATACACGCTCAGATCGTATCGACCTCCAAGCGCGACTCACTTGGAAAGGCCTGCGTGCTTGTTGACGGCAAGGAGGTGGCTTCGATGCAGCGCATAATATTCAGCCACTTTCACCGCGTAGACCCCGATGAACTAAAGAGGCGCTTTGAGTACTACAGCGGCCTGACACCAGGGCCATGAACCGGCAGCGTGTCGTAGTTACCGGCCTGGGAATGGTCACTGCCCTGGGGCTTGACGTTGAGGCCAGTTGGCAGAAGGCCCTCGATGGCGTATGCGCCATAGGGCGAGTTGCGGGGGCGCCACACTGCCCCGTACAGGCCGTGGCCGAGGTCAGTGAGACGGACTTCCTTGCCATCAGCGAAAGATTCAAGGAGGATGCCCTCAGGGAAGGCGAACGCAGGACGATGTTTGCCCTGCAGGCGGGCTATAGCTCACTGGCCGACGCCGGTCTGCTTCAACAACCGGGGCAGCGATGGCGGATGGGAGTCTCTCTTGCCGCCGGGCTTCCCCTGAACAGGCTGGAGGACATAGCTCCGTGGGTGACCGCACAGGGGCAGTTTGACATCGCCCGGTTTGGCAGACAGTGCGGCCAAGTATGCAATGACGGCATTATGCGAAACAACTCCAACCGTGCTGCCGCCGTGGTGGCCAGACGCCTGAAACTCCTGGGACCAAACTGCACCGTTACAACGGCGTGTGCATCGGCCACCCAGGCCATTGGTACGGCCTTCAGGATGATACGCGATGGCGAGGCCGACGTCATGGTCTGTGGCGGGGCGGATTCGATGATCAATCCGGTGGGGTTGGTCTTTTTCGTCCTCCTGGGTGCGGCATGTACGACAACGGACAGGGTGGAGGAGGCATGTCGCCCCTTTGATCGCAGACGCTCGGGATTGGTCATGGGCGAGGGGGCGGGGCTGGTAGTCCTCGAGGAAGAGTCTCACGCACGCAGGCGAGGGACACGGGTGTATGCCGAAGTTGCAGGGTATGCCTCCTCACTGGACGCTTATCAGGTAACGGCTCCACCGGCAGATGGCGCCGGGGCAGTGGCCTCGATGTTCGGTGCCCTGGCCGATTCGGGGTTATCGCCGCAAGATATCGACTACATAAACGCACACGGTACCAGCACCAAACTCAACGACAAGGCCGAAACACTCGCCATCAAAGAGGTCTTTAAAGAACACGCACATCAGTTGGTCATTAGTTCGAGCAAGTCGGTTTTTGGGCATCTGTTGGCCGCTTCCGGTGGCCCCGAGTTTGTCTTTACCGCCCTGTCGGTGTACACGGATGAGATACATCCCACTGTAAACCTCACACAACCTGACCCCAAATGCGACCTCAACTATGCGCCAGCTCAAAAGGTCTCCTACAAGGGGCTGACATCTTCCGGGAAATCGGTAAGGGCCGCACTAAGTAATTCCTTCGGATTTGGAGGCCAAAACTCGTCGATTGTTATAAAAAAATACAGATAAGGCAATGAAAGAAGAAAGAAAGGGGCGGCTCCGCCCCCCTTCAGAACCCCCCGCAAGGGGACC
>NZ_JABXWD010000044.1 GCF_019173545.1 Candidatus Magnetobacterium casense
CTTTCGCAGGAATGACAGTTACAGCCGTTTTCCAAGTGTGTCATTCCTGGCTTGACCAGGAATCCAGGATGCGTAAAAGTATAGTTACCATGAAATATAAAGAGGATACCTTAATCCGTTAAATCGTGGTTCAGACATCTTTTAATTGCAGAGATTGTAATGTGACATTGTCAGGTCAGGAGTTTTATGGCCACGTCCATCTTGTTTTCTGTCTCCTTACAGACCGTGTACAAATGCCTGAGTACCTTATTGTACCCCTGCAGGTGAGGAAGCACGGTTTCGTTTCTTTGGGATAACTGCTGTACGCCGTTTTCTATGTCTTTGAGCTTTTTGGCGATGGTGTCACGTTCGCTCCTTATGGCATCCACCTCGTCTATGAGGTGGGTCTTAAGCGCCATACAGTTGTCCATGTCCACCATGATGGTCTTTATGTTTACCTTGAGCCTGTTGACGTCTTCAATGAGGTACTCTCTCCTGGAACTTAAGGACTCTATGCTGCCATTATAGCCTGCCGCCCTGTTGTTGGTCATCTTGATTTCAACGCTAATTGAGGCTATTACGGCATCAATTCCTTCGGTTTCGTTTTTGAGCTGTTTTATTTTTGCCTCAAGTTCCCTGTTTTCGCTTTCAAGCTCAACCTGTCGCTCCCTTGAGTGCTTTAGCTCCGTCAGCTTCCCCCTGATCGTGTCCTTGATGCCGTCGTAGAGTACCTCGTAGGCGCTTTTTTCCTGTGGCACTTGCGGCTGCTCTTGTGTCCTTCTGAACTTATACATTGCTTTACCCTGCCTGCGTGGTTACGTTTTTCTTAAGCGACTTTATCTTTTCAAGATTGACTATACGCTCACCCCTAAGCGTACTAATCTCCCTTTCCAGACGACCGATTGCCTCTATCGCAGAGGAATACCTTATTTCGAGGTAGTTGATTTCCCTGATCAGGTCTGATTTTTCAATCTCCAGATCATCGGCCCGTTCCCTGGCCAATAGTTCCTTTCGTTTGAGGGCGTCGATCTCCTTTTTCATGTCAACTATGGCGGTCTGGGCGATATTTCTCTCATCAATGAGGTGTTCGATCTCAGCCTGCAATTCTTCTCTGGTTGCAGTCTCATCGGTGATCTTCTGGAGTTCTTTTTCAACCTGCCCCTTTTCATGTCGCAGGTCTGAGATGATCTCCTTTGATGCCCTGAGGTCCTTGTCCAGTATGGCGTTTATGGAAAGTACTTTCTTGAGCTGCTTTTCCATATTGCCTATTATGGCGAACATGTCGTTGAGCGTTTTTTCTACGTCAACGGAACTAATCACTTCCTTGAGGAACTCAATTCCCCTGATCTCAGACAACAGCGGTGTAGTCATCAGGGCACGACTCTGATGTTGTGTCTTGCTTTCAAAGGGAAACTCCAAGGCATCCATATCAGGGGCAGACATCTCCGTTACGTTGTTTGCCGTATCCGAGATACCATCTGCTGTGTCACCTCTCTGGGCATTTCTGTTTTTTATCTCTGTTGGCGTCATCTGGTCTCCTTTTTGTAAAACTCTACCTTGACGTTTTTGTTGATCTCTTTCATTCTGTCCAGAAGGTTTTTCATACCCTTGTGGGTCTGGATGAGTTTGTCCTCCAGGCCCGCAAGGCTTATCGTCCTTCGGGGTATATCGCCCTGGACAGAGTTGATCTTTTCCTTATAGATATTCATTTCACCCTTCATGAACTCGATGTCCATGATGATGTTGCCAAGGACAAATATTTCCTCGTTCAACTGTTCCGAGACGCTGTCATAGGCCTCGCCCAGCCTTGTGACCTCCGCCTGCAGGAAGTCGGTGTCAAAGACCAGGCTGTTTTCATCTATCATGGGTTTGAGCTGCTTGCCTCTGACCTCGTTGGCCTGTCTGAGCAGCTTCTTGAGTTCCATTCTCTTGTCAAGGAGTTGGAGCTCAAGCACCTTTGCATCCTTTGTAAGCAGGTCATTTTTGTCCTCCAGGGACTTGACCTGTTTTTTTACAAGTTCCAGTTCCGTTTCGGTTTTTTTTAATACATCCTCCACGATGGAGTCTGCATTTATGCCCTGATCACTCATGGGGGTAACCGGATTGGAATCCGTTATTTGCTCGTTTATCTGCTGTGGCATTTATCACTACCTCCTTATTTGAGGTATAACTCTATTAGCTCGGTCTTTGTAAAGGTCTCATCGCATTCGATGCCACGCTCAGTACACAGGGCTATGATTTCGGCCTTTGACATATCACGCAGTTGTGCCTCGGATAGTCTGCCGTCGCCTTGGGTGGTTGCTTCCGGTGCGGCTGATTCTTCTGCGGCAGGCTCCTCTGCTGACATGGCGACAAGGGCTGCCTCGGTGATCGACTCGTGGGTTTCGGCTACCGGTTCTTGTGCTGTGGATCTCTCCGGTGCTCTCTCCTCAGGGACCTCTTGCACCTCTGTTACGGCTTCGACCGATACGTCTTCGCCCTCAGAGGGGAGTGCAAAGGACTCTGCTTTGCCGAGTTTTTCCTTTTGCCACCAATCTTTCAGTTCCTCGATTGCACCGGCAAGGGCGCTGCCCGACAACTGCACGTCAAACGATATAGATTCACCCGTAAGGATACTCAATGACTCCAGGGCCTTCTCTCTGATTTCCACGTTGTCATCACCCAGGAGTCTCATCAGCGGTAGCACAGCCGTCTTGTCCTTGAGGCTTGCCAGGGTAATGGCGGCGGCCTTTCTGACCTTGTCCTCCTTGTCGTTAAGCGACTGCACGAGGGACGGTACGGCCTCCGTGACATCCTTCCAGCCGATGTACGTAGCGGCCATGCGTCTTACCTCGGGATGTTCGTCTTTCAGGGCTTCGGTGAGAAGCTGCTTTATTATGTCGCCTTCGCCTATCTTGTACAGACCCCTGAGACTGCTGAGTCTGACCCTGTAGGCGGGATCGTTGAGCAGGTCAACAAACAGCTCTATTGCCTGCGTATCACCGATATTGGTCAGGGAGTTGACGACCTCGGTGGTCAGGAATGGGTTATTATAGTTGACGGCTTCAAGCAGTATGGGGACGGCTGCCTTATTGGCGATCTTTCCGAGTTCTGCGGCGGAGAGTATCTTTATTTCCATATCGGAGTCGAGCAGGTCGGCTGCTATTTTGCTAAATATTGCACGATCTGAATCGGTGTCGAACTCGCCCAGTTTAACGGCCTTGTCGGTCTTGGATTTGATGTTGGCGTTGACTGTGCCTGCATCTATGTGTTTGGCTTTTTTCTTTGTTACCCTGGTTTCGGCGGATTTTTTCTCTTCGGCCTTTTTCTCTTTTTGTTTTAGTTTTTCGGTTTTTTTGATGTCTTCCAGTTCGGAGATACGCACTTTGAGTCTCTGTATCTCTTTTTCGTACTCCTTGACGTCACTTATGAGTTTTTTTGCTTTATCGGAGTCGAGTTTTTCTGCCGATGCCCCCTCCTGTCCTATCTCATAGAACAGGCCCTTGATCTTATCTTCGTACTCGTCGATCTTGTCTTCGATTTCACCGGTTTCGTCTTTTTTGAGTTTAATCTTTGACACACCGCCAACAAACAGGTCTTTTGTTTTGGATGCCAGTGCGGGGGTAAAGCTTACGAGGTCCACTGTTTTTTTCCAAAGGTCCGGGGTTTTTTTCAACTGATTGTACATAGCCACTGTGAAGTCGGCGCTGACGTCATATGCACTTACCATGAAGTCGGCGCTGACGTCATATGCACTTACCATGAAGCTTCCCGTGGCATTTAGCGCCTTTGCCACGCCACCCATAAATCCTTTTCTCTGCGTCTCTTGTTGCATTGTATCCTCCTAACTTTTTTGTATCTTCTTAAAAAACGTGGTAAGACTTCGCAATAAGGGGTCAAGGGGGCTGGCCCCCTTGCAGGGGAGGTCTGAGGAGGGGGCGGAGCCGCCCTCCTTCTTCCTTGCCTTAAAGCATAGTTACCATGAAATATAAAGAAGAGACCTTTTTTTATATAATCCTTATGTGATATTCAGAAATAGTTTAATCGACAAGAGCACCAGCAGTACTGCGATGATCTTTTTCAACATATCCGAGTGTGTTTTGATAGAGGCCCTTGCCCCATAGTAGGCGCCAAGGATCGAGCCAATTCCCAGGACGACGGCATAATCTACATTGACGGCCCCCAGTCCAAGGAAGGTTACGAGGCCGAAGAAGCTGGTTATGACTATTATAAAGTGCGACGTAGCGGTGGCCACGTGCAGGGGCATCCCGATGAAGTTCATAAAGGGGACGTGTATAATGCCACCCCCCAGGCCCAGCAGGCCCGATATGATGCCTACGATGAAGCTGCCCGAAAACCCTATGGCCATATCGGGGCTATAAACGTGAGTTGTGCCGAAGGAGTCACGCAGTGTCCGGCGTAGTGGCAGGTCGTCAACGTTTTCCCTGACCAGATAGAAGTCGTTCACAAAGATCAGTACATATGCCATCACGGTCAGCAACATGGCAAAGATGGCGTAAAAGGTATTGATGCTTATATTGAGGGCCAACAAGGCGCCAATGATCACACCGGGGATGGCCACCACGGAATATTTGATGCCGATTTCGTAGTCTATGCGTTTCTGTGATACGTATGCAAACGTACCTGAGAGGGCGTTGAGGAAAACGATGATCATAGAGGTTCCAACTGCATAGTGCGGTAGGAACTTATAAAAAATGATCAACACGGGTACTACCAGGAATCCTCCCCCGGCCCCTATCAGCGTACCGATAAAGCCGATTGAGACCCCCACGGCAAGCAGTAACACGATCTCAAAGAAGCCGTCTATCGGCTCATGGAGGGTCTGCCCGACGCCGATCATGGGGGTTGTCTCCAGCATTACCATATCTGCTGCGACATCGGGGTCTACGGCTATGGCAGGTGGTTGTGCTGACATGCTTGTCGTTGAGGTGGTGTCAAACATCAGCCAGGCGCAACAGCATATGCCTCCCAGTATCAGCAGCAGCAACAGGGGGTTTTGTGTCTTCATCTCCCAGACCGCCTGTCGGATCACCTTTTGGGTTGCTTGTTGGATTGATTTCATTAGCATTTACTTTGCTACCGCCTCTTCAAAGACCTTAAAGTACTTGTCAATGCCTTTGACTTCAGCATCCATGAATTTATTTACGGCATCTATGTAGCCATTGAGTTGCTTACTCTGATGTATCAAGCGTTCATTGATATCCGCTTCACGACTGTACTCTGCCAGTTTTTGCGGGATGCCTTCGACCTGACTTCTTTTTTCTTCCAACAGCAGTTTGCGTTTCACGAAGTTTTCGTTGAAGTGTTTTTCGCCCTCGATTGCCTCGTTTGTTGATTCGATGTTGGCCTCAATTTCATGTATCTTGCGTTGTTTGTCTTCGAGTTCTGCGATGATGGCGACCCGGTGTTTTTTGAGTTCATCTATATCGGCGAGCAGTACATCTTTGTCCTCTATGGAGGTGTAGTAGGCGATTTTTTCTTCGAGTTCTTTTTCGGTGGCGGAGAGTTTTTCCTTTTCCCGGGTTTCTTTGGCCAGACTGGCTTGTGCCTGTGTAAGTTCGGCTTTGCCCTTGGTGAGCATGTCCTTGACCTTTTTGATCTCTTGCTGGAGGTCTTTTATTTTTGCTGTGGCCTCCTTTTGCATTGCGGTGAGTTCGTCCTTGCTTGCGGTCAGATAGGGTTTATCGGCATGTTGGTCTTTCTGGCGCTGTAGCGTGAGCACTTCGTCTGAGAGCTTGTCGGCGGTCTTTGTTTTTTCCTCCGTGTCGCGGAGCAGGTCTTGTTTGAGTTTGCTGATTTCCTTGTATGACTTATCGAGTGCCTTAAATCTCTCCGATAGCTTATGGACGCTGTCGGTCAACGTTTGCACCTGTCTCTTTTTGTCGTCGATGAGGCCGGGGGTATTTTCAAATTCCTTGAGTTTTTCCAGCCAGATGAGTACTTTGGCCTTTTCCTCTCTGTAGTTTTTCAGAGACTCGCGGGATTGGACCAACTTTTTATCCAGGTCGGAGATGGAAATTTTAAGGTCGGTGCTTTTCTTTCTGACCGTGGCGACCTTGTCCTGCATGTACTGGACGTCTCTGAGCTTTTTGGCAATCTCCGATTTCAGGGCGATGATCCTCTTTTTAATGACCAGCGTTTGTACCACATTACTTATGAGGTCGAGCATCTCCTCTCTGTTATAGGTGGTCTCTTTGGGGCTGTAGTCTCTGGTCATCATAAGCGCACCGCCTGAGCTATGATGCTTGCTTTGTTGTCGATGGCCTGCATTTCGGTATCCAGGATCATTTTATCCATGTATGCCTCTTTGAGGTTGTTGAGGGTTTTTTCGAGTGTGGCGGCCAGTTCGTCGCGTCTTTGGCGCTGCTCGGCAACTGCTTGAAGTTCGCCGTCTTTTTGGGCGATCTCCTCGTCTATCAGTCTTAACTTTTCCTTGCTCTGTGCGTTGCCACCGGCCAGGGTATTGAGTTCTGTCTGTCTGGCCTCGAGGTCCCTGGTGAGGTCCCTTATGTGTATGTCATAGGTGGTCACCTGGGGAGATATGAACTCGATCTCGGACTTCATAAACGTGCGTTCTTTGACCAGTTCGTCCACGCCTCTGGTTTTTAGTTCGAGTTCTTTGCACTGGGTTTCAGACTGTTTTACGCTGCCCCTGAGTGATTCGACTATATCCGTTTCCCGTGACAGCGACGTTTTGACTTTATCGAGGTCATTGGCGTAGTTGTCGTAGTCGTTGTTGAGGGTATCCAGTTCTTTTTCGATGGCCTCGGCCTGGACAAATATGGCTGCTATTTCCTGGAGTTGACGCACCTGCACCGTCAGGGACTCCTTCTGAGACGTATTTGTTTCGATTGAGGACACCAATGCCTGCAACCTTGTCTTCAGGTCCCCGATATCAAGGTTGTCGTTATAGGCGTTGGTCTCCGTCTTAGAGATGTCTGCCTTGAGTTTTCTTTCGTCTTCCTGTAAGGTGGACAGGCGTTTATCGAGGAAATCCAGTTCTTTTAGTATTTCGTCCGGGTCTCCGAGTTTGGCTTTTTTGTTCCTGTAATTCAGAATTACATCGGAGGCCGCCTTTGCCTCGAGGTCGTTCTGCGCCAGTTCTGACTTTGACCGCTGTAGATTGTAGCCGTCTTTTTCGATTGTCGCGTTGAGGCGATTGAACTCGGCAATCAACTCCTCCAGTTCAGCGGAGAGATCTCTCGATTTACCGTTTAGTTCGTCAAACTCCCGGGCCTCTGACCCATTACTATTTGATATACGTATTGCAACCATAGGAAAAATTACCCCCTCTTATGGTTAAAAAGGGCACAAGAAGGGGGCGGCTCCGCCCCCCCTCAGACCCCCCCGCAAGGGGACCAGTCCCCTTGACCCCATTATATGTTGTTGACAGTACATAGCTAATACATAACATCTCAATTTTACGTCCCACTGACAAAGCTCTCCCAACTGTCCTGCAATCTCTTTAGTTTTTCCTGGACTTCGCTTTTTTCCTTCAGCGCTTGTGCTGCTACCATTTCCGTCTTTTCCAGGACTTCGTTGAATGCCCGTAGTTTTTCATCGCTTTCGCGCGTGACCTTTGCTATCTTCTGTTCGTATTGGGCGGAGCTGTCCTGGAGTTTTTTGATCTGAACCTTGAGGTCTTCCTTTTCGCTTTCGGCGCGGACTATTTGGTCTTCCATCACCTTGACAACGTCGCTTATCACCCGTTCGGAGGTTTTTTTGAGTTCGCCCATCACGGCCTTCCTTGAGTCGGAGATATCCTTTACCTTCAGGGCTGCCGCTAGCAGGTCTTTGAGGAGGGTGTTTTTTTCGCCCTCGTTCATGGTCTTTATCTTCTGTTCGATGTCGCTTTCAACCATAGTTTACACCTCTTTTTACTTCATCCTGGGCGAAGACTTTGCGCCCTGTTCTGATTCAAATGCCTCAATGGGGCTGAAACTAAACAACAGGTTAAACATGTTCGCAGGGAACATATTTAGCCTCGAATTGTAAAACGTCACTGCCTTGTTGTAGTTTATGCGCATTTCGGCGATTCGTGTTTCGGTATCGGAGAGTTCCTTCATCAGCGCCTGGTAGGCATCGGATGCCTTGAGGGCCGGGTAGGCCTCGGCCACTGCCTGGAACT
Organism: Candidatus Magnetobacterium casense; assembly: GCF_019173545.1. Lineage (GTDB taxonomy): Bacteria > Nitrospirota > Thermodesulfovibrionia > Thermodesulfovibrionales > Magnetobacteriaceae > Magnetobacterium > Magnetobacterium cryptolimnobacter. The sequence goes on from NZ_JABXWD010000044.1 coordinate 8,108, forward strand.
TTGACAGTGCGGAGGCCATCTCAAGCTCTTTTGTACCAACGGCGGCGACCCCGGCTGCGGTTGCGGGTTTTTTGAGTGTGTCCTCGATGGACTTTACCGCAGACCGCACATCGGCTGTGTGCATGAACACGTTCTTTTCATATCCCATGTACTCCTTGACGACCGCTATGAGGTTGGGGATGAGGTCATTTCGGCGTTGCAACTGAACGTCGATCTGTGCGGCCTCCATCTTTACCTTATAGATGTTTATCGTAAAGGCGTTGTAGTAGTATATGGCTGCCGATATCGCTGCCATAAAAAGGGCAAATATAGCGACCCTGACGGCGGCGGAGTGTTTGCTCCACAACTGTTGGCTGATCAGGGTAAGGGGGTTTATCCTCCTTATGCGCACAACAGGAGCGGCCTCGATAAGCCCAAGCTCTTTGGCGTAGAGCTTTTTGATGATCCTGTTCATTTGCACCTTTTCGTTCATTGAGGCACCGTTATGTAGAGGAACTCGCCCGCTCTGAGCACGTCAAGCAGGATGCCCTTGCCGGGTTTCAGATTGCCGGTTATCTGGATAAAGGACGGCATGTCGTTGACGTCCATCTTGTTTATGCCCACGATGATATCGCCACGCATCAGGCCGGCCCTGGCGAGGACGCCTTCTATGTCGGCTGCGAACACGCCGTTTTTGACGTAGAACGCAAGCGGCTGTTTAAGCGGCTGGAACTCCGAACCCAACCAGACAAATTCCTTTATTGGTTTCAGCTTGGTCTCAGGCAGAAACGGCGGTTGTTGATCAGTTTTGATCTTGATCTTTATCGTTGCCTTGTTGCGCAGTACTTCGAATTCGAACTTTGCGCCTATCTTCTTTTTGGCCAGTTCCTGCTTGAAGTCAACGGGGGTATTGACGCGTCTGCCATCCACCCTGAGAATGATATCGCCTCTTTGGAGTCCGGCTGCCTCGGAGGTTGTGCGGGGATAGACCCTGTCTACCAGGACGCCTGCGGGGTGGATCATGCCGTTGTGGTCGGCCACGACCGTGTCAACCGACTGGACGACTATGCCCAGGAATGGCTCATCGTTGATTGTATTTTGGCCTGCCACCTGCTGAATCGCTCCCTGGCCCATGCCAGGCACATTACCTGCTGTGGGGGGATTGTTCAGACACAACTGCGGGTGACACGTGATGCACTTACCCCTGTATGGGTGAGGCGGGGTTATGATCTGGCCGTTGGGCAACTTGAAGCTGTTTCCTACTTGACGGCCATTGCGCTGCCAGGCCACCAGTTGTCCGGCGGCAACAGGCACTGCACCGCCCTTGAAGTCCACCACGCCGGCGACCAGTTCGGAGGCCCTGTCTATCGGCACGGCAAAGGCAATCCCGCTAAACGTACCCATCGGGGAATAGATGGCCGTGTTGATGCCTATTACCTCTCCATCGAGGTTGACCAGCGGGCCGCCGCTGTTGCCCTTGTTGATTGGGGCGTCGGTCTGGAGCATTCCCTCGTATATACGGCCACCGATGGTTATGGTCCTGTTTCGGCTGCTGATTATACCGTTTGTAATGGTCTGGTCAAAGCCGTAGGGGCTTCCCATTGCGAGGACGAAGTCGCCCGTTCTTGCCTTGTTGGCGTCTCCCAAAAACGCATATGGAAATGGTCCCTTGCCCTGTATCAGTAACAGTGCCAGGTCGTTTTCCTTATCGGCGTTTACCAGTTTCAGTTGATAATCCCGTGCGCCGCCTTCTGCGTCGTAGACGGTGGCCTTCATCGCAACCGCACCTGAGACTACGTGATAACTGCTCAGGACGTAACCGCTTGGCTCTATGATGACACCGGAGCCTACCCTCGTGTAGTTGACTGCGGGTTCGCCGGCGGCAATGAAGGTTACGTTGTTGTTATTGTTGGGGTCCGGAGCCTGTGCGTTCTGCATCGGGCCAACGGCGACGTCTATGCCAACGAGGGCCGGACGCACGGCATCTATGACTTCGTGATACGTCTTCTGTGATATCTTGGCCTTTACCTGGGTTGCTCCGGCGGTGTTGTAGAAGCCTGACAGCTTACCTTTGGCCATGCCCTTATAGTCGTCGGTCTCCAGGAGCTTTCTGACTATACTGCCTTTCTGATAGCTCTCATATACGGCCCATCCGAGGGTCAGCACGGCCATAATCACTATCGTCCATATCCAGGGCTTGTAATTTCTGGGGCAGCTCTCAGCCTGACGCTCCATGCTATCTTCTGTGTTGTAATCTTCCATAGCCTTCTCCTATCATCATAACTTATGCCACAACCCTAAGTGTTAGTTTCATCAGCTTCTTCAGCTTCGTAGGCCTCTGTCTTGTTTACGTTGTTGTCCTTCATTTTAGCCGTGAGGCCGGTGTTTCTTATTCCGGCGAGCACCGCTATAAAGCCGCCAAAGATCAGAAACAGCGGCAGGATACCAACAAACACGTCCACTATATACCACCAGTAGTTCGACAAACCCCACAGTCCCAGGCATATTGCTATCAACCCAAAAACAATACTCAACATATTACACTCCTTACGTTTTTTTTATTTATCTTAAACATTTAATACTTTGCCTTTTTTTCTTCTTTTTCCAGGGCCTTCTTGAAGTACTTCACGGCCTCATCCCTTAGTCCCTTGCCCTCGTAGGCCAGTCCGATGCTCTGATACGCCCTGATAAATCCGGGCTTAATCGATATTGTTTTTTCATAAGCCTCTATGGCCTTGTCGTGTTCGGCCATGCTGTCATAGACCAGGCCGAGTTTATAGTAGGCATCCGCATAACCGGTGTTTAGTGCAATGGCACGCTCCAGGGCATCTATCGCCGCCTGTTTTTCGTCGAGCATGAAGTTGGCCGAGCCCAGTATATAGTATGCCTCTGCCGAGGTTGTGTCGAGGACTACAAACTTCCGCAGCGTTTCTATGGCGTCATTGGGCAACCCGATATCCATGTATGTCTTGCCGAGCTTCAGGAGGGTATCGACATTATTGGGGTCGGCCTTGAGCACTTTTTTGTATGCCCTGATGGCGCCGTCAAAGTCGCCCTTTGTGCGTTTTTTGTCGCCAATATCCATATAAATAGTTGTTGTCTCTGCGCTGGATATCTGAAATATCTTGTTGTAGTAGCCGATCATCGTATCCAGGAACTTACCTGAATTGACCCTTGCCACTTTCAGCAAGACCTGCAGGTCACTTGTGTCAAACTTTTCCATCATCCGTTAATTCAAACCTCCGTCTTTCATATATACTAAACTTAACTATCTCTCTGAATTAATAATTTATCCACATGCATGGATTTTCCATACAAACAATTGCATATTACGGGGTCAAGGGGTCCGTGACCCCTTGTGGAGGGGTCTGAGGGGAGGCAAGGCCTCCCATTCTGTCCTTTGTATCGTACACAATCTAAACGCATCATATACCAACTACAGTAGAGCATGTCCCACCAGTACGGCTATAAACCACGCAAAGAACAATATCTGTTTGGCGTGATAGAGATCGTCATCTCTGCCCTGCCCTTTTTTGGCCTTCTGATACATTGTAAAGCCGGCCACTACCATAAAGATTGTCAGCAGCATGGCTATCTGAAGGACGATGTTTCTCTCTTCGGCGCCGTGCCCATGGATTGCCACGATCAGCAGGCCAAAGAAATTCAGATACATGTGCAATCCCAGGTACTTGTTAAAAAACGCCTTTACCTCACTGACATCGTTGAAGAACGTCCTTGCGATCATCCTTGCGGGATAGTATACGTTTGCAACTATCAGTACAATTAAAGCAATATAACCCGTTAGTTCAACACCAATCATGTGCCCCAAAACCTCCATTTCCCAATTGGTTGTGCCTTGACAAAGACCTCGTCGATTTCATCTATATTCAGCGTAATCGCCTTTTTTATTTGCTCTGCTATATTGTGGACGCTCAACACCGTCTCTTTACTTGAGACGTCGATGTTTACATCAACGGCACACTTTTGTCCCATGCACCTGGACTTTACGCTTTTTACGCCCTCAACGCCATCTATCTTCATGCACAGGTCAACGATGGTCGTTATGACCTCCTTGTCCATGGATACGTCTATCAGGCCGTTTACGCCCTTGAGGAACATCTCCACGCTGATGTGGAAGACGAACAGGGCCACCACCGCCGCTGCCACCGTATCGGCCTGCGTGTAACCGATCTTTGTTCCGATCAGACCCAGGAGCACTGCCACTGAGGTCAGACTGTCTGCCTTGCTCTCTGCGGCATCGGCCAACAGGGCTGGACTGTTGAGTTGTTCTCCGGAGCACGTGTTGGATGAGTACATAAGGTAGCTAAAAATCAGCGCCAGGACTGTGGCCAATATTGCCGCATTTTCCGGCACCTCACGGACGCCGCTCTTGAAGCTGTGCAGGGCATCTATAAATATCATCGTCGCACATATGAAGATAAATATGCTGGCTGATATTGTGCTGATATACTCTATCTTGCCGTGTCCGAAGGGGTGTCCCTTGTCCTTGGGCTTGGACGATATCTTCAGGGCTATGAGGACGAACAGGGACGATATCGCATCGGCCACCGAGTGGATACCGTCTGCCACAAGACCCTTACTACCGGTCAATATGCCCACGACAAACTTAAACACCGATATGGCGGAGTTACCGATAAAACTCAATCGCGGCGACCATTTGCCGCATACTTCACATTCAGGATACTTCATAAACTATCGTCTTATGTCCTCCTTTAAAGGTATCTCCTTAACAAAACATAGCGAGCCTTCGTAGAAAGGGGTCAAGGGGGCTGGCCCCCTTGCAGGGGGTTCTGAAGGGGGGCGGAGCCGCCCCTTTCTTTCTTTCCTTATGCTTGTATGTCTTATATTATCCGTCATTTTATCAACTGTAAAAAGGCCGGAGCCTTGTTTGCCCCATGCACGGCCTCATAGAAATCCTCTTCCCTGAAACCCGACAGGTTGGCAAAGATGTTAAACGGGAACATCCGGCAAAACACGTTGTACTCATACAGGATGCTGTTGTAGTTGTGCCGTGCGTTGCTTAACCGTATCCCTGCATCCTGCATCGTCTCCATCAGGAACACGTAGGGGCCCTTTGCCTTTATGGCGGGATAGGCCTCGGCTATGAGGTTGAGGTCTCTCATCAACACTATTATTTCATCCTGGACATTGTTCCTGACACTTGCGGGGGCGTTGTCTTTTATCATCCCATTTAACGTGCTCAACTTCTCAAACACCTGTTTTTCTATTTCCACGTATCTCCTTGCCACTGCCATGTTACCGTAGACAACGTCATGTCGGCGTTGCGTTTCAGCCTCTACCACACTCTTGGCTATATGCACGAAATGCTGCTTGTCTATGAGTCTGTTGTAGACCAAGTCCCTCTCTGCCACCGTCAGAAAAAAGGCCGCCAGCGGTATGACAACCAAAAACAGCTTTTTCTTGCCTATTCGCCGACGCATACATCCAACTCTACGGGGTCATGCCACGTGCTGAAGTACTTACGTGCCTGGTTGCCCAACTTTATGGTTGACGCTATATTAATCGATGCCCCCAACGGCACGCCCACAAGGGGCATGAACTTAAACACGTTGCGCATCAGGCGTGGGAGCAACGCTTCGGCCACGCCTTCGGTTGCCTTTGCGATGCCGATCTTGAGGTAGTTCTCGGCCAGTTCGTCAACGAGCTTTCTGGTGACCCCGGCCGTTATACCTTTTACGCACTGTGTTGAGCCTGAGAATCCCAGGATCGCAAGTGTGATTGCCCGGAGTTCGTCCTCGTTGAGGTTGACATCGTAGGCCACGGCTATGGAGTAGCAGAGTTCCACCTGTATCCTCAATAGTATGGCTATGTCTGCCGTTGTTGCCAGGATAATGGAGCTGATCGTACCCAGTCCTGGGATCGTTGCAAATGCGCCAGATACTCCGCCGACTGTTCCGGCCTTTAGGGAGCTGTCGCGGATTAGCTTGCTTGCCACCTTGTATGCCACTAGCTTTTTAGGCCCGCCGTTGTATTCGCTCTCATATCCATACTCCTCCATAACCTCCCGCACTTCGCGTCTGATATCGGGCAGGTTAGTGCCGGTAACTATCAGCAGCTTCTCAAACCAGTCAAATTCTTTATCTTTCATCTCTTTATCGCTTATAGGGTAAGGGAGAAAAGAAAGGGGCGGCTCCGCCCCCCTTCAGAACCCCCCGCAAGGGGACCAGTCCCCTTGACCCCTTTATACGCAATGTTGCTCATTAATATCATACTCATACGACATGCGGCTCTATCGAAAGATTAATACCGGCGACATTGCCAACCTTTTTCTTTATGGTTTCCTCAACCTGTAGCAAGGGGACCAGTCCCCTTGACCCCTTTATACGCAATGTTGCTCAATAATATCATAATCATACGACATGCGGCTCTATCGAAAGATTAATACCGGCGACATTGCCAACCTTTTTCTTTATGGTTTCCTCAACCTGTAAGCCAACCTTGTAGCCATCCTCATAGTTCAGGTCCGGTTTGACCTTTATGATTATGCTGACCCACATACCTCTGCCGACCTTTCTGCCTATGACCTGCGTTACCTGTTGTACGCCGGGGACGAGTTTTGTCAGTTCCTCCATATGGTCGATGGTTTCCTGATTTACGTTTGAGTCCATTACGCCGTCCAGTGCATCCTTGAGCATGATCACGCTTAGGCGGATGAGGTCAATTGTCTCAATTACTGCCACCAGGGGGTCAAGGAAATACAGTCCATAGTGGGTGCCCAGGATGGCCCCTGCCACCATGGCTGAGGATACGGCATCGGAGTGATTGTGTTTTGCGTTTGCCAACATGGCCAGGGAGCCTCGCTTATGTCCTACGCAGGAGAGGTATGACGCTATCTTGTAGTTTGCAACCACCGATATCAGCGCCGCCCAGAACGCTATAAACCTTGGCTGTTCGATATTGCCCTGGAAGGCAAACCACACGGACTTCACCGAGTGGACAAACAGGAACAGCGTGCCGATTATTATCAATATGCTTATTAGCAGTATGGCCACGAACTCGATCTTTTCGTGTCCGTAGGGGTGGTTGTCATCGGCTGGTTTTCCTGATACTATTACCACCACGTAGACCACCAGAGAGGTCATGAAGTCCTTGAAGGAATACAGGGCGTCAACGAGTATCGACTTACTGCCGCTGAGTATTCCGATGACGGCCTTGAACACGGCCAACAGGAGATTGGCAACGACAGCCACAAGGGTTGCCTTGCTCTCGCACTTGTAGCACTCCTTGCAGACTATATGATCGGGGGCTATTTTATTGTGTGGCAGTTGGTGCATTTTCCTCTGTCTCCGTGTGGCGACTGTACCCCCCACTGTATTGGGGGTGGGGTGGTGATTAACACGTCGCCGGCATCTTTTGCCAGTTGTCCGGTTTTGTTGCTGGGTGTCCTTGATATTACGTGACACCTGTCACAGGGGCCGTAGTAGCCGTGGGGTCTGACGGCAGTTGAAAGGATCATTGGTGCCCCCTCCATTTGCGCCACGCCCAGGGCGTTGTTGGCCACGACCTTTACATCTTTGTTGGTGCCGCCTCTGTATACGGCTACGGTGGCCTGGTTTATCGTTGCAACCTGTCTGGTTGATTTCTCAAAGGTGTTCAAGTCCTTGACCTTCAGGCCGTTGACGGCCAATATCACGTCTCCCGCCATAACTCCGGCAGCAGCGGCCATCAGTGTGACCTCGTCCACGAGCACGCCCACGACATCAGCGGGGATGTTGTTTGCCGCAGCCAACTGAGGCGTCAGCGGGACTACCTCCAGGCCTATCCAGTGGCCCTCTTGCAGTATCTTTTCCGTTGTTTCGTTTATAATGGTGTTGGCGATGTCTTTGGTCTTGGCGCCCAGGTTGTTGAGGCCAGGAGCGTCCTGGAGCGACAAAGAAGGGGGCTGATTGGCCACCTGCGATGTCGGCCCGTCTTTTGAGCCGGGGAACTGTGCCTGTAGGGGCACGTCGTTTGGCACATCTATCGGGGCATCACCGTTGGGTTGTTGTGCCAGGGGGTCTGTGACACCATTGTTATCGAATGGTTGTGCGTTGTTGAGCGGATCGACTGCCGGAGGCGCGGGATTGTTTGCATCGGGCTGGAGTTGATCCGGAGCTATGGCGCCGTTTACCAATTGGTGTTTGTTGGCCTGTCTCCAGTTGAAAATCCGCTTACCGGCAACCAGGATGGCATCGCTGAGGCTCACCTTGGGGGCATCTATGTGTTTTACTCTTTTATCCCTGTCCTTTATCCTGAACATTTCACGCACAGGTTCTGGCGGATTGAGGTAGAAAAGAAACACGACTGTCAGCAATATGCCGACGGCTATGTACTTCATTGCTCTAAGAAAGCCCTTCATCGTTATACACCTTTCATCCTTGTCTTGAGGTCATTGTTGTGTTCATGCCTCATTTACGGCCAACAGACAGTCCAGTTTTTCCATCGTCTTGTTCTTGATCTTTTCTATCAGGTCGGGATTGCTCCTGTAGAGTATCTCATAGGTCAATGCGCTTACAAATACGCCTAAAAATACGCCTATCATTATCTTGGACATGTTTATTTATACCCCTTCGTTTTGTGTTTGTTCGTCTTGTCTCTGGTCTTCGCTGCCGACGTCCTCAACTGACGCTTCACCACCTTCACCGGCTACCACCGGAGTTGTGAATGTCATTGATATACTATTGACATCTTCCTCAGCCGCCGGCTCAACAGACTCACTGACGACCTCTTCAGCCGCTGCCTCAACCGGCTCGTTTACGGCCTCTTCGGTTGCTGCCTCAGCGGACGCCTCTTCAGCCACTGCCTCAACCGGCTCGCTGCTGACGGCCTCTTCGACCACTGCCTCGACAGGTTCGCTGACGACCTCAGCCGCAGGGGTAATGTCAACGGCATCCTTCAACTCGGCTGCCGAGTGCATGCACGAAGTTGCCTCTGAGGGATAGAGGCGCTCGGTTCTCTCTTTCAGGAACGTTTCTGTCTTGTTCTGGATGTCGTCAAATTCATTGAGCAGTCCGGTAAGCTCGTCGTCTCTGGCCACAAACGCACCGCCGTCGATATTTCTGCACTCCGTCAGGCGTTTACCTAGTTTGTGCAAGACGTCTTTCTTTCTGCCGCGCAGGTCGCGTATGTCATACGTGAGGACAACTCCCTTGGCAGAGGCCTTTGCGGTGCTGCTTACCTTATCTATCAAACCAACCATGTAATCGCCCATGTGCGACATCATATACCTTAGATTATTCTCCATTTGACCCTCCTACATATATATAAATTTAATGTTTTTTCACGCTCAGTTTTCTTTTCAGGAGTTTATCCCTGGTGATATTAAAACCTAATATTGACACGGCTGTCAACAAAACTCCTACAAATACGCTGACAATAATAATCAAACTCAGGTTGAAGTGAAACGGATTACCCACGAAAAACTTCACCGGCACCTGTACATAGTTTTGATCCAGAAACACCGCCGCAAGAAATAGAATTATCCCCGCTACCAGTAATTTTTTAAGCACAATCGTCTACTCCTTTGCCCCAAAGATATCTCTGACATCAAACTCCAGTCCGTCAATCACCTCCGAGGTGATGACACCCTCCTCTGCTGCCGCACAACGCTGAACATATCTGCCGTTGGCTATGGCAAATACCTCGATGGCCTTGTGTTGAGGTTGGACGAGCCAGAACTCCGCAACGCCATAGTCTTCGTATATCCTGCGTTTTTTGATTGCATCGTACCTGTAACTCCCCGGGGATACCACCTCGCACACCATATCGGGCACGCCGCGTATCCAGTCCTGGGCTATAGACATTCTTTCGTTCCTTATAAATATCAGATCGGGCTGCAACCTCTGCCGACCTTCCTCTAATATCACATCCAAAGGAGATAGAAGCATTTCTCCTATTTTGGTATATTGCAGATGGATAATAATCTTTGCTGCAATTTTTATCAGTACGATCTGATGCTCAAAGGACGGACTGTACACCACAACCTCCTGGCCATCTATAATTTCGGTCAGATCGAAATCGCCACACAGCGCAGCCAAACGGCCTTCCTCTGCCCACGGGTCTTCTGCTGTCCACCGGGTTTGTATGTCTGACAGTATCTTTTCCATCGGTTATCGCTTGCTTATTTCGTCCCAGTACTCATCGGGCATGTCCTTACACAGCATCATTGCCCCGTTGGCTCCGGCAAAGAGGGGTTCCTCTATCTTTATCACCCTTCCGTAGCCGAGCGTCTCTATCATGTAGTCCTCGATCTCCTTGCGCAGGCCTATTATCTGACTGCCGCCACCGGCGAGGACGACGTTTTGTTTGAGATTGTTCTGGAACTCCGGGTCATATTCGGCTATCAGGGTTCGTATACCTTCCACTATATCGGGCACTATCGTCCTGCAGGCCTGACGCAACTCATCGGTTATGTCACGCTTTTCGGGCTTGCCTTTGACGGGTACCTCTATGAACACCCTCTCTCCCTGAGAGGAGATAAATGCGTTTTCTTCCTTGAACTTCTTGACCATGTTGATAGTCAGGTTGACATCCTTGTACTTCTTTGTAATGAGGTCGTAAAAGACCTGGTCTACGTAATCTCCGGCCTTGAAGGTCGTTATCTGGTCCTCATCCGTGGGTATGGTGCCGTGCATCCTGCACAGGTCAACGGTACCGGCGCCAATATCGATTATCAGCGCATTGGACAGCAGATTCAACCCGTATGCCACCGTAAATGGCTCCGACGATATCATCACACCATCGAGGATGCCACGTGCCACGTCCAGGAGGGCCTTCCTGTTTTTCCTGCTTGCCAGGGCCGGAGCGCCAATGACGCCACGCACGATGTAGTCAACCCCTCTCTCCTGATCCCCTTCCTTGGCCAGATCAACGAGGTGTTGCAGCAGCGCCTTTGCCACATATAGGGCGTTCTTGTACTCCTTGGATTCCGGATTTGTATCGGCGTACTTGATCATGCCCTTGTCAAAGGGTCTGAAGAGGTTTAGCGCCATACGGTGTTTGAGGGCATCATCGCCAAATATAACGTCCCGGCCAAACATCTTGCGTGATACGGCGTCCTTTGGAAATCCCACGTAGCTTGGCACAAACGTCCGCACGCCGTTATCGCACGCTATGACACTCCTTGACGTTCCAAGGTCTATTCCAATGTTAAGTACCTTCGTTCTTGTCATTGTTGCTATTCTCCCTTGTCTTTATAGACAGACATACAATTTCCTTGTAGCATATCAGAATTATGTCTCTTCCCGCAACATAATGTTATCTTGCAGGACACCACGCAGGAGCGCCTTCTTATATTCGTCAACCTCTTTCTTGATAACCGTAATGTCGCTTGCGACCACAACGCCGTGTTTTTCTATATTGGCAAGACGTTCCTCTATTTTTTGCAACCGATCCTCAATCGCTGTTAATTTCTTATCCCGTTCTGCGCTTTTACACGTAAACAGAGGACCGAGCTTTTTAAACCACTGTCCGACATAACTCAAGGGTGCAACA
>NZ_JABXWD010000440.1 GCF_019173545.1 Candidatus Magnetobacterium casense
GTCGTCCTCACATCGTGGACAGCATAAAGAACAAGGAGATCAGTTACATCATCAACACGGTCTCCGGCGCCCAGGCCAAGGCCGACTCCCACTCGATCCGCACAGCGGCACTTCAGTACAAGGTTCCGTACTCGACAACCGTAGCCGGCGCCAGGGCACTCGTAAACGCCATTGAAATGCTCAAGGCCAAAGAACCTGGCATCAAAACCATCCAAGACTACCACCGAAGCATTCATGTCGCCTTATAATAAAAGAAGAAGAAGGGAAAGAAAGGGGTGGCTCGCCACTCTTTGCCACCTTGACAGTATCTTCTTGGTGGTACCACAATCAACCATGGCTGGCAGGATTTACGCCACTGTCTTTATCTTCCACCAGCGAGTAGCTGGTGCTGCGGCCTCCGGCAGCATCTTTTTTCAGGATGTGGCGTTTGATAAGATCGTAAATGTCTCGCCCTGCCGTGTCTTGTGAGCATTTGGCGATTTTCGCCCATTTGGATGAAGTCAGCTTGCCTTCAAAACCGTCCATCAACCGGTTAATTATATTGCGTTGACGATCGTTGAAGGTCTCTCCACTATGGCGTTCCCAAAAGCGGGCTTTTTTTAGAACATCCCTCAAGATGATTTCGGCGTTGTCAAAGGCGCGATCCATGCAATCGAGAAACCATTCAAGATGCCTGGTGATGTTGAGATCGCCCTTTTGGGCGTCTTCGAGATAGTCATAATATTGGCTACGTTCTTTGCGGATTTGCGATGACATACTGTAGAATCGCAGACTGCTCTGTTCCGAACGCGCCAGCATCATATCGGCAATGGCCCTGCCAATACGACCGTTGCCGTCCTCAAACGGGTGAATGGTGACGAACCAGATATGTGCGATAGCGGCTCTTAAAACCGGATCGATGTTGATTCCGTTTGCTTTGCCGTTGAGCCATTCAAGAAAAACAGCCATTTCCTTATAAAGTCGTTCAGATGCCGGTGCCTCGAAATGGATGTGTTCATTGCCAACAGCGCCGGAGACAACCCTCATCGGCCCCGATTTATCCGTGCGCCATTTGCCGACGGCAATTTTGTGTAAACCGCTATAGCCGGTTGGAAACAACGCTGCGTGCCAGCCAAACAGCCTTTCAGCGGTCAGAGGACTGCTATAGTTCTGCGTTGCATCAAGGATCATATTGACGACACCTTCGATATAACGATCCGCTTGTGCCAACGCACCGATGTTCACGCCAAGGCGTTGGGCAAGCGAGGAGCGTACCTGATTACGATCCAGGATTTCGCCTTCGATTTCACTTGACTTAACGACTTCTTCCGTCAGAGTCAGCAACGAGGCTTCCTTGCACAGATTGATCCCTAAACCTTCGAGGCGACCTAAGATTCGCCCTTGCCGGTGGCGCACGGCGGAAAGCTTTACGGCAAGATGCTTTTCATCCCACTGGAAATGAGGCCAGTCAGGTAATTCGTGAATGTATGTAGCCATAATCTACGCTTGCTATGCAGATATTATAAAGGATATTCTCCGCAAAAGCAACAAAATTTATTCTAAACATTCATAGCATATTTCGATTGGGTTAAAGACAGAATACGCGGTATTTTTACGGGGTCAAGGGGTTGTGAGGGAGGGCAAGGCCATCAATTCTTTGTTTGGTTCATATACAGCAAAAAAAAGAAGGGGGGTGGAGCGACATTGTGTCGCGGGGCAATGAGGCACCCCGGCTACGAAGAAGCTCCCACTGACCCCTTCTTTTATCTTGTTCACAGTGAGTCGCTTTACTCTTTTGGGGGTACCTCTATGTAGCTGCCACCAAAATAAGTAAAGATCAACGTACCGGCATCCACCAGTTCCCTCAGTGCTGCCTTGACCTCGTCTTTTTCCACGCCCTGGTCGGCAGATACCTTTTTGAGGATATCGGTTTGTTTGAGTTTTTTCTTACCGGTTGAGGCCTCTACCAGGTCATAAATTACCTTTTTGAGTTCTTCTTTTTCCATTTGTGGTACCTCTTATCTTCTTTGTAATCTAAAAGAGAGGCAGGGGCAGGTGTGGGATATACGTTTCCATCCCACGACCCATTCCCTGCTCTGAATCTTTCATTGGTTTTTGTCTATGTTGTCCACTTAAAGGCTGCCGTGGTTCTGAATGTCTCACGAGCAAAAGTGAAGTCGTCCACGTGCTGCATCTTGAACTCGAGGTCGGCCTCCTGGAAGAACTTCTCCCATCCGATCCTGCCTATCCATTCGCCAACTCTCTCGTGTTTTTTGGCGCCCTTGATGTAGGCGTTGAGGATTTTCTTTACTGCATCGGTGACCTCCGGCCATCTGGGTGGATTGTTTGGCAGCCACGGTATAGCCAACTTGGAGAACGTCGGGGCGCTTCTGAGGTTTGCGACCTTGCCGCCAACGACGATAGCAACGCCGTCATTTTCCGGATCGGCTATAGGCATGGCCGGGCAGACGGAGTAGCAGTTACCGCAGTACATGCACTTTTCGAGCTTTATCTTGACGCTCTTCTTTGCCGGGTCGGGGCTGATAGCGCTGGTTGGGCATGAGGCTATTGTTGAGGGCACTTCGCAGAAGTTCTTGACGTTGGCGTCGTCTATTCTCG
>NZ_JABXWD010000441.1 GCF_019173545.1 Candidatus Magnetobacterium casense
TCGTGTTCACGCAGATGACACCGAAGAGCCAGCATAGCGCCGACATTGGCCGGTTGGACCAGGTTGTTGCTACCCTCACCCCGAAGGTAGCGGACAACACATTGGATATTCAGGAGATGCAGGACGGGTATGGGACCATATCGGATGCCGTTAGTAGCGCCGTGCTATCGGTGAACCTTTTGCAACCGAAAGTCGCGGCCGTGGAGTTGGACATTGACACCATCCAAACCACACTCCAAGGTATTGGCAGCCCGCCCGAGGCATACCTGACAGGGAACCTGACCGCTGGGAACCTCACGATCCACGCTAAGGCCAGCGACCCCGGCAACTTCACGGCAAACATCCACCTGGTGTTCTCCCCACCAGTATACGCAGGGTTCAACTGGACCACCAACATCACCTACATCCCAGTGATGTCCTACAACGGGACTGACTGGGGAACCAGCCAAGTCTGGTGGAACATCGGCACCTTCGCCTTGGCAGCCGACACGTCGACCACCATTGACATAACATTCGCAGGGTTGGCAAACCAGCCGAGTTTCGCCTATGTGGAGATATACCCGGCATTAGGCTAGAAGGCACTAGATGAGTAACTGGCAGTGCCCAGTATGTAAAGGGAATAAGTACTATTTTGATGTAAATAGGATCAGGTGCTTGAACTGCAGTGTGCGAGGTTATTTTAGCCGCGCCCGCAGCATTAACTACCAGATCCAGCAGGAAGAGGCCAAAAAATGGAACAGGATGCCCGAGTTGCCGTTGGTGTCCAACCAGAATCAGAACAACTAGACCATGTTCGGGTAGAAGATCCCAGCAAGGTGATTGCCGAACTGACCGGTAAGGCACCTGCGTTAATAAGCAGAGACGAGCCTGGGCACATCACCTTCCTCTGGCCCAACGACGAGCTGATAGTGGATGCCCTACACTTCAATGACAAGGGCGAGGTTGAATTACTTATCTGGCACGATGTCCAGAGCCTAGGGCACCCACAGCTCCTCGTCCAGACCAAGGTCAACCTGCTGTCGCCGTCCAGTCGGAAAGCCTTGCTCAGCCAACTCAAGTATAGCAATGAGGTTCTGCAATACGTCCAGTGGGACTGGGTGCTAACTTCTATCACCTACAAGGTCACCCAAAAGGCCCGTCAGGGCGACCCGATACAGGAAGTCTGGCCTGCAGAGAACAGCATCCTTACTCCTGAGTACCTGCTGGAGCCATTTCTGTACCAGAACCACCCCACTGTCATTTTTGGCGACTACGGCAGTCTCAAGAGCACAGTTGCATTGTTGATCGCATATATCGCACAGCTACCATACCCGCACAACGGGCTCGGTCTAATACCAAAAAAGACTGCTGCCAATACACTATACCTGGACTTTGAAGGCGACAATGTTATGTTCCTGAAGCGGTGGAGCGCCATATCAAAGGGGTTCCCTGTCGATCTCCAGATGCCAATTCTCTACAAGCGCATGAGCAGCACACTGGCCGATTCGGTAGATACGGTGCAGCAAATGGTGACCGACAATAAAATCAAACTCATCATAGTCGACTCCTTGGGGCCAGCGGTGAAAGGCAACCTGAACGACCCCGACCCGGCTATACAGTACAATGAGGCCATACGCAAACTCGGAATCACCAGCCTAACACTCGCCCATAATGCCAAGGACCCATTGACCAAGCAGCGCACCATCTTCGGGTCGGTGTTCTTCACCAACCTGGCACGGTCTATCTGGCAGTGCCGCATCGAAGGGGAACGCCAGCCAGACGACAATCAGGCTATCATAAGCCTCAAGCAGGTGAAGGCAAGTTTCTCCAACCTCCACGGCACACTTGGGTACAGGTTCCAATTCGGCGACACTGATATCAAGGTGGAGAAAACGGACCTGAAGGATTCGGAACTATCCAGCGAATTGCCCCTGGCCTGGCAAATCAAGAACATATTAAAGGACGGAGCCATCACCGCCAAAGAGATCGCTAATATCACGGACAAGAGCCTGAATACCATCAGTGTCACACTCAACCGAATGAAGGTTCGGGAGCAGGTCTGTAAGTTACCGGACCAGAAGTGGGGATTATCGGTTGGGACTTAACAAGTGTCATTTAACATTTAAGAACTGTCACTTACTTAACACCAGGGGATATATTAATATCCCCTGTTAAGTAAGAGTGTTAAGGGGGTACTGGGTGTTAAGTGGGGGCAGGTCGGTTCATTGGAAAGGGGGATAAAATGAAACGGAGTCAGTTACTACCAATCGGAGTCGCCATCATATTTGGTCCACCAACTATAGCGGGACTTGTTGTGGGACACTTTAATGGTGTTTGGGCTGGTGTGGTAGTCGGCGTAGTGGCCCTGGGGATCGTGCTACTTGTGGCCTACTACTGGGTTATGAAGCATACGAAGAGCGATCAGGGCGAGAAACAGAACGGTTAAGCCTGTTCTCTGCCTTGCTTAATCAGGTTTGTAACTTCCATGATGAACAGCATGGTGCCGACACCGAGCAACGGCGCCGCCACCTTGATATCAGAGTCCATAGCGAATACTCCCCAGATGATGATGCAGATGGACAGGATAATTCTGATCCATCCCGTCTTCC
>NZ_JABXWD010000442.1 GCF_019173545.1 Candidatus Magnetobacterium casense
TGTATACATAACGAATCAACTCATCAATGTTTAAGTTGCCAACCAATTTCTTTAATGTTATCAAAGCACGTCTATCATTATCTCTAAGCATAGAAAGATAATCAACGTTATCTTTCCTACACAACAATTCCCCATCGCTTAAAAAACCTTGCTTTGCCATGGTAGTCTTATCTTCATACGATTGAAAAGAAAAACAACCATACTTATACGGGATAAAGTTGTAGGAAGGAATATCCTGTAACTGTGATAACAAAAATAAATACTTCTGAAAAACAGTCTTGGGTAACTTACCCTCAAATGTCTGTAAAAGTGCCAAGATTATCTTTCTTCTATAATACATAACTATAATTATAGCATGAAACTTAAAAATTAACATCAGAGGAAGACATAATGGGGTCAAGGGGGCTGGCCCCCTTGCAGGGGGTTTTAAAGGGGGGCAGAGCCGCCCCTTTATTTTTTCTTCTCTTTTTCATCAACCTTCGTGTTTTTGCTGTATCTTGTTTTTCCACCACAGGGCCTTATCGAGTATGGCGGCTTCGTCCTTGAGAGTGTGCTTTTTGCCTTGGACGACCACCTTGCCGTTGACCATCACCGTATCCACGTCCGCAGAGCGCATGGAGTAGACGATCAGCGAGTAGATGTCATAAAAGGGCGTTAGATGTGGTCTGTTCATGTCGGCTATGACGACGTCTGCCAGGTATCCGGGCTTGAGGCATCCGAGGCTGTCACCGAAGCCTAGCTGCTCTGCCGCAAGACGTGTGGCCATTGTCAGGGCCTGATGGGCGGGCAGGACGGTTGGATTGTTGCACATGGTCTTGTGCAGACGGGCGGCTATGGACATCTCCGTAAACAGATCAAGGTCGTTGTTGCTTGCGGCGCTGTCCGTCCCAAATGACACACTCACTCCACGCTCAAGCATGGCAACCACCGGAGCCACTCCACTGGCCAACTTGAGGTTGCTTTCGATGCAGTGAGAGACGCCCACCCGATTTTGTGCAAGCAACTCGATCTCTACCTCCGACAACCACACACAGTGTGCCGCCACCAGGCGACTATCCAGAAAACCTATGTCGTTGAGGTGCTCAACGGGACGTTTGCCGTACCTGGCGATGACCTCCTGCACCTCGTGATTGGTCTCAGACAGATGGGTGTGCATGGGGACGTTGTAGTGTTGTGCCAGGGCTTTGGACTTCATGAAGGTATCGGGACCGCACGTGTAGGGGGCATGGGGGGCTACACAGGGTGTTACCAGCGGGTCATCTTTCCAGTCCTTGATAAATGCCTCTGCGTTGTCGAGGTACCCCTGCGTATCCTTTGCAGAGGCCGACGGGAAGTCCAACACCCCACAACCAAGCACCGCACGCATCGACATCCCCTTAACCGCACGTGCCGCACTGCCCTCAAAGAAATACATGTCGTTGTAGGTCGTTGTCCCGCCCAGGAGCATCTCAAGACAGGCAAGCTCCACCGCATCGTAGATGAACTCATCACTGAGCCACTTGCCCTCTGCCGGCCATATGTAACCCTCCAGCCAGTTCTTCAACGGAAGGTCATCGGCCATACCACGAAAATACACCATCGCCGCATGTGTGTGCGTGTTTACGAGCCCGGGAAACACCACTTTACCGGAACCACCAAGCTTCATGGACGGCCTGTAGCGTTGCGATATGACCTCATACGTGTCTACATCTATTATCTTGTTACCAATCACGGCTATGGCGCCACCAACTATCGGCTCATGGTTGTTTATCATTGTCAGGAGATAGTCTCCGTGTACTATATAATCAACATCTACCATCTACACAATCCTCCTTTTATGCCTCTCCCTGTGAGGTCTGCCTGTGGTACTCGCTCAGGCCGGTGTTTTCTATATCCTCGAGCATGATTGCCCGGGTCTGCACTATAAGCCCGTAGGCAACCGAGAGTCTGCGTGCTACTTCTTTTAAAGGCATACCTCCGCCGTAGTGCAGTTCGGCTATGGATATCTTCAGGAAATCGTCGGTGATGATCGTTTTTAGTTCGGCGTCTGAGATATCCAGCAGTGCACACGCTTCGGGATACGAAACCCCGGAGGCAAGCGCCTTTCTAAGGGTCTCTATGCCCTTGTCATAGATTGCGTCCTCTTCTTTGGTAAACTTCTTGTACATTACTTCACCCATAGAAATATAATCCCCTCTATCATAGTTTTTTAGTACAGAGTGCATTAAGCACTATTTGTGACCATGCCCGGCACCGGTCACCGATGGTGGAGGCAATATCAAACCTCCACCCCTTAAGACAAGGCATCCCCAAAATCTTTAATGCTCAGAGGTTTCAGGCCATAATGCTACTTTTTTGAATCCTTACCATGCTGGATGGGAAATAAATACAGTTCCTTGGCAGCTTCAAGGATTCCACCGAGGTATGTGGTGGTTTCCTCGGATAGTTTGACACCTTTTTTCTGCAGGTCCTTCAGATACGCTTCCCAGCCCTGGTGGTCCCACGTGCCGCTGGTCTTTTTGATAAAATCGACGGTGTTGTTGGCGATCCCAAGTATAATGTTCTCAAATCCGGGTGTTGAAGTGGATGTGCTGTATAGCTTCTT
>NZ_JABXWD010000443.1 GCF_019173545.1 Candidatus Magnetobacterium casense
CAACCACCAAGGAGCTTATTGGTCAGCTTTAGCATAGCCTCCTGGTTGTTTTGCTGTGATGCAAATTGGGGATTTTCACCTTCTTGTTAAAATCTGCTATAATAGTGGGGATATCAGAAATGATCAACATACAACTTAACAAGGAGGATTTGTGAAACAACGCACTGTAACCAAGATGGCCTCAGTGCTGCTTGCTGCTCTTTTCTTATTTGTAGCAGTGCAGGCATCCTGGGGACATCAGAACCGTGAGGAACATGCAGCCAGTCCGCTCCTGGAGGAAATGGTGAAGTTAAACAGCGCTTTTACCGAAATCGTATCGGGCGTTGCCTTGGGAGATGCAGAGCGGGTACACAAGGCGCTGGAACCCCTGCATGGGACACTGGAGAAGACCCACGAGGGCATTAAAACCGGCTCCGTGCATATTCCCAAGAACCAACACAACATCAAGGAGTTCGTGAAATTAGACAGGGAATTTCATAAAGACTTGGAAAAACTCGCTGTAGCCGCACAGCAAAACAACCAGGAGGCTATGCTAAAGCTGACCAATAAGCTCCTTGGTGGTTGTGTAAATTGTCACCGGAAGTTCAGACAGTGAACACGGACAATGATTGACGTAAGGGTATGTGCATGGAGCAAGAGATAATCGAACCAGACCCCGTATTGAGAAGGCAGTTTCTGTTCATCTTCATTGCCGTCACTATCGCAGGTGGGGGACTAATCGAGTATCTCCAGCACACCCTTGAAGAGATTAAGGCCCTGCCACCTGACAAGGCCATCGGCGAGATGGTAAGTCTTTTGAGGCTGGTACTGGTGGCGGGGGCAATAGTTATTTGTGCGTTCTCTGTGTATCTGATCAGGTTCAGCGCCAAGGTACTGAGGACTCAACAGTTCCCTCCCAAGGGTACACGGGTCATAAGGCGGACAGTTATACGTCGAGGGCAAGGGGCTGTGGCAATAGCATATACACTCATCGTCCTGTCGGTTTCCATGATAGTAATTTCGGTGGCCATGTACATCATGCTACCCGGGATGCTGGAGAAGGCATTTTCAATACAAACGATTGCAAAATCGAGATAGGAACGTATGGCAATAACGAACATCAACGCCCTGGTATGGAAAGAGGACATAGAGCTGTCCCACCCCACGGAGGTCGATAAGCAGGCCGACACGGAGAGGTTGCTGCAGGGCATAAACAGGCATCCGGTGTACATCCCCCTGGGTATTGTCAGACAGTTGCCGGCACTCCTGAGGGCGTCAGACTACTCAATTAGCGTTGCGATGGGTTGGGATGGCCATTGTTACAGGGTCATATCGCTCAACCCTGCCGTCCTCTTCGGCGTGGCCATAGACCTTGGCTCTACCAACATTGCAGGGCGCCTCGTGGACATACAGTCGGGCAGACTGTTGCAAACCTCTCAGGCGTCAAATCCACAGTTGGCCTTTGGTTCGGACATCCTGACGCGGATGTTTTATGCCGCCTCGGCAAAGGACAATGCCCTTCACGTGGTGTTAGTGGAGGCGGTCAGGGCGCTGATCCGTGACCTTGTTGATGCCGGGGGGGTATCATCCCAGGACGTTGTTGCGGTGACGATTGCCGGTAACACGGTAATGACCCACTTCCTGTTAGACCTGCCCACAGACAACATCCCTGTCAGTCCCTACGTACCGGCCATACACGCACCGGGCTTTATCAGGGGCGACGAATTGGCCCTGGGGATAAACGGCGAGGCCCTGGTGTATGTGTTCCCTGGCACTGGCAGTTACGTTGGTGGTGACCTGGTGGCCGGCGTACTTGCCACTGGACTGTATCTCAGCGACAGGCCGCAGGTGCTCATAGACGTTGGCACCAATGCCGAAGTGGCGGTCGGGTGCAAGGACTGGATACTTGTGGGAGCCGGAGCGGCCGGCCCGGCCTTTGATGAGGGCGTTGCGCGAGCCGGCAGGAGGGCTGCGCCGGGGGCAATTTATCACGTAGACATAGAGCCGGCCACGGCCAGGGTAACCGTCAGGACATTTGACGGCCTCCCCCCCGATGGCATCTGTGGCTCGGGGATGGTGAGCCTCGTGGCAAGTCTCTACAGGGCAGGGTTGATAGATAACCGTGGTGCCTTTGTTCCCGGTGAAGCCATCATATCGGATGCCCAGGGGCAGTATGCCTTTGTTATCCACGACGATGGCACAAACAGGATAGTCATAAACCAAGGCGACATAGATACGTTTATGTTGACAAAGGCCGCTATGTTTACGCTCTTTTACGTGCTCATTGGTTCCGTCGGGGTTACGTTTGATGATATCGGGCGGTTATACCTGACGGGGGCACTTGGCACCGGCATAGACCCCGATGCGGCCATCACCCTCGGACTCATCCCCGATTTCCCAAAGGACAGGGTTGAGGCCATCACTAACTCCTCCGTCCTGGGAGCGGAGGCCCTGCTGTTAGACCGCTCACTGCTCAAGGACATAGACACCATTACTGGCCTCATAACATACAAGGAAATGAACGAAGACGGCGAATTCATGCGTGAATTTCTCTCGGCTCGCTTCATCCCGCACACCGAGCCAGGCAGGTTGAAGGTTCGT
>NZ_JABXWD010000444.1 GCF_019173545.1 Candidatus Magnetobacterium casense
CGGCCAGCAAAGCACCTACCCACAATTCGATTTGGCTATAGTCAGCACTTAATAGGATATACCCAGGGTCTGGTTCATAAATCATCCTCATTTCATCAGGAACGTTTTGCAAATTGGGGTTCTCCGACGAGAGCCTACCAGTTCCAGTACCCTCAATCTTGAAGTGGGTATGAATCCGACCATTGACCATCCGCTGATGAACGCCTACTATGTATTTGCTTAGCAGAACGTCGTATTTACGAAACCGTAGCAGTTTCTCCATCCATTCCTGTTTCGGGTGGTCCTGTCTCTTAATATGGTATTCAAGAGTTTCTTCGTTGGTCGACTTAGTACCTAGGAACTCTTTCAGCTGTATTGGGGACCTAGGGTTGACGCCGGCAGCCCAGAATTCTTTTTCAATTGCCTCTACGGTAGGGCCCAGCTTGACATACAAAGCAGCCATCGTCTCTTCATTCACCCTAAACCCACGCCGTTCAATTCTACCGATGGCCCTTACTAGAGGTATCAACAATGATTGCATCAACTGGAGCTGCTTTTCACTCAGTAGGCCTATTTGGTTCTGCATTACCTCGTAGGTTGTTACTGCGTCCATAGCTGCATAATCAAGTAGTTTTTCTAGGCCCCACTGCCCAATAGTCCGCATCTCGCGTTTAGGTGGTTTGTAAGGAGGTATTTGTGTATACTGTGCCCTCAAAAAATCAAGGTCGCTCGGCAAGTCACTATGGATCATCTGTTCGGCCAGACGGGTATCATAGATGAAGCCCTGGTCGATAATGCCCCACGTCCTTGCTATTTCAGTGTCGAATGAGCCGTTCTGCCAGCATTTGCCTTTGGACGGGTCTTCCAAAAACTCCTTACATACCTGCCACCTTGGATCGTCCTTGCCACCTTTAAACTTTATAGCTACGGCGGTCCGACCGTCCTTTGAAAAGGAGTAGCCTATAATCTGGTCAGCTAAAGTGTTAAGGCCCGACGTCTCTGTGTCTACTGCGAATATCATGTCGGGCGGTGTGTCCTTATAAAGGTAATCTCTCAACTCTTCTGCGTTGGGGTCGCGAATGATTAGTGGGTCAAACTTTTTCACCTCCTTTCCCTGTAGGTAACCGAATATGGACTTGTAAATGGCCACTGCTGTAGGGATCCACTGCCTACTACGCATAACGAAGGATGGGTGCATAGTACACAGAACTTTGCAGTCGTGATCGTATTCGTCACGAAGTTGGATGTACCGGCCCCGTTGGGACATAATGCCCCTCTCTTTGGTCAAGGCTCGCATGGCTGTCTCGCCCAACGCTATGATGAGTCGAGGCTTGAGGATAAGGATTTCTTGTTTCAGGCGGCCAAAGCAACACCTCACTTCTAGATCGGTGGGTACCCGGTTTTCTGGAGGCCTACAACTGACAATGTTGGTATGTGGACACATTTGCTTGTTGATACCGGCCTGTTTGCAAAGGCCGTAGTGCATCTTACCTGCGCCGCCTGTAAACGGTATACCGGTTATAGTTTCTGTCTCTCCTGGGCCCTCACCTACCCACAACACAGGTAACTGTCTGAGGGACGGGTTGTACCACGGGACCCATTTGTAGGGTTCAAGTGTGCAATCGTTGCACAAGCACTCAGGGTGTTTTACTGCCATCCTGGCCCTCCTCATTTACAATGACGGCGGCAGCTGCATATACTATGATGTCCAACAGTTCGGCCGTCCGTCGGTCTCTGGCCCTCTTACCTTTGAACCGCAATAGTTCCAAAGCTTTTTTCCGCACTTGGTATATAGCCGGTTCGAGGCCCATATGTCTCAGTTCCTGACAGATTGGCTGTTGGTGGAAAGGCTCACCTGTACCATGTCGCTCACGACCTTTTCCTGCTGCGGCTCGGTTTCTTGCCATCATTAGGACGTCTTCTAATGCTTTGTACATTTGTCTGTGCCTCCTCTTCCAGTAAAAGGGTTAGCGGATCCTGTTCACGAGCCTCTTGAAATCCTTTGGCCCTCAACACACAGGCTGGACATTCGCCACAGGGCGGACGTTGGCCCTCATAACAGGTGTGGGTCCACATATACCAGCCCAACTTGCCTAACTGTTTCATCAACCTGACGGTCTGAGCTTTGCTAAGGTGCAACAGTGGAGCCTCGATGGTAATACAATAGTCAAGGGCATAGTCAAGGGCGCTTTCGATGTGGGCGATTGTCTTGCTACGACAGTCTGGATAGCCACTATAATCGGTCTGGCTCACCCCAATAATAAGATTGTGTATACCCTGCCCGTAGGCATAAGCGGCGGCATAGCCCAACAGCAGGTAGTTTCTACCCGGCAGGAATGAGGCCGGCAGGTTAGGGTTCACTGGATGAGAAAGGCTTATTGGGCCACCTCCGGTTAGCGCACTAGGGGCTTGTGGGACTGCCATGGGTTGCATTGTTAGCCTGACGTCGGCAAGTTCTGCCAATTGGTAGGCGCAACGATTTTCTTGGACCGCATGCCGTTGGCCGTAGTTAAAGGTAATGGCTTCGACCTGCTGGTACTTCTGTTTAGCCCAGGCTAGGCAGGTCGCACTGTCTTGACCACCACTCA
>NZ_JABXWD010000445.1 GCF_019173545.1 Candidatus Magnetobacterium casense
CTGCTTACCAGAGAAAAAAGTTAACAGCTTCAACAGAACACAATGCAGAACACTATCGTAATTTTCATGAGCGGGGGCGAATATTACTCCTATTCATGAGGGTTTCTTTGTATCGCATGCAATCGGAACGCTCTATAAAGAAAGCAATCTGGAGACCAGGAGACTTAATGGAGGAAGATTTTTTTGATGGTGACTATTCGGGCAAGAAGCGTATCTTTTTTATATTTCACGGTAAAGAAATAAGGAGGGTGGCTCCGCCCCCCTTATTGTCGTATCGATTCATTTTCCTGTCGCCTGAGAGAAAAAGGCTTGAGCGCCCTGCTGTAGTTCTTCCAGAGTCGGGTCCTTAATGTGTGTTGCGAGCGTCCAGGTGTACCCAAAGGGGTCTTGCACGTCACCGATACGATCGCCCCAGAACATATCCTGGACAGGCATTTGGACCTCGGCTCCTGCGTCAATGGCAACTCTAAAAGCTTCATCCACGTTCTCTGTATAAAGATAGAAGCTCACCGGGGAGCCGCCTGCCGTTTCAGCGCTTTTACAGGGTTGATTCATGATTTCATTCATCATCATGATGATAGAGTTGCCGAGGCTGATTTCGGCGTGCATAACTCCTTTGCCGTCTGGTCCAGGTATGACATACCGTTCTTTGGCACCAAAGGCGCGTTTGTAGAATTCGATAGCCTTGCCGGCATCCTTAAACACCAGCATAGGTGTGATACTGTGAAATCCTTCCGGAATAGACTTTGCCATGAAACTCCTCCTTGGTCTGCAGTGAAATCGGCTAATCCCCTGTTTGAGCAGGATACATTGCCTGCCCACGCCTTCTGTACGCAATTCAGTCAAGAACATCTTGCGGGTGTGTCTAAGGGAGGGCAGAGCCCTCCCTTGTATTGCACACGACATCCGCCTATAGCTTGCCTATCCTGACGGCGCAGGACTTGTACTCCGGGGTTCCGGCGATGGAGTCGCGAAATCCTGACGTCAGAATGTTTGTCAATGCGTCCTCGAAGTGGAACGCCAGAAACACGTTGCCCGCCTGCGAACGCTCGGTCACCTCTACCGTGACATGGATTTCGCCGCGGCGTGAGGATACGCGTATCTTTTCGCCATGGGCAATGTTTAAACGAGCCGCATCGGCGGGGTTTATCTCTATGGTCTCCACGGGGGCTATTTCCATGATCCCCTTGACGCGCCTTGTCATCGAACCGTTGTTGTAGTGCGGCAGTCGCCGACCCGTGACCAGGACATACGGATACTCGGAATCCGGTACCTCACCGGAGCCTATGTGTTCCACGCAGACAAACAGCGCCTTTCCACTGGGACGGCTGAACTGTTGAGCGTAAAGCGTCGTGGTACCGGGATGGTCCTTGGTCGGACACGGCCACTGGATGCCCTGCTTTTCGATCCGCTCGTAGCTTATGCCGCCGTAGTTGGGGGTCAGGCCAGCTATTTCGTCCATTATCTGCGACGGATGACTGTAGTTCATCGCATAGCCCATCCGCCTTGAGAGTTCCTGGATGACCTGCCACTCGGCCATACCGGCAAGAGGCTCGATGGCCTTTCTGATCCTCTGCACCCTGCGTTCGCCGTTTGTGAAGGTGCCATCCTTCTCCGCAAAAGACGCCCCGGGTATGATGACGTCGGCAAAGCGCGTCGTGTGCGTGTGAAACAAGTCACAGACTACTAAAAACTCCAGGGCATCGAAGGCCTTCCATATGTGATTGATGTTTGCATCGGTCTGGGCGGTGTCGGCCCCCATGATAAACATCCCTTTAAACGTCCCCTCAACGGCCTTGTCAAACATCTCCACGGACTTGAGACCGGCAACGGTTGGCAGTTGCACGTTCCATGAGCGTTCAAACTTTTCCCTGACCTCGGGCTTTGACACATACTGGTACCCCGTATATACCGCCGGGGAAGGCCCCATGTCCGATGCCCCCTGGACGTTGTTCTGTCCCCTCAGGGCCATTATGCCCGTTGACGGCCTGCCCAGATGTCCACAGGTCAGGGCCAGGTTGGCTACGGCCATGGCGTTTTCAGTACCCGTGCGATGCTCCGTGACACCAAGGCCGTAGAGGATCATCGCCTTGCCCGCCTTGGCGTAGAGATGGGCAGCCTTTTCGAGCTTGTCTATCGATACCCCCGTTTCTTGTGCGGTGTATTGGGGGGTGTATTTCTTGATGGCCTCTTTGAGTTCATTAAAGCCCTCGGTGCGATTGCTTATGAACTCCTCGTTCTGGAGACCGTCCCTGAGGATGATATGTATAAGCCCGTGCAGCAATGCAATGTTTGAACCGGGTTTGAGGTTCAGCCATACATCGGCGTACTTGACAAGGTCTATACGTCTGGGGTCGCCAACGATTATCTTGACGCCGTGTCTGACATGCCCCCACTGTGGCCGGTCTGGCCACCTCATTGGGCGCAGGCGCTGCAAGCAATTCCCTGGCGCAGATCAAGGATGCAGACGTGCTGTTTATCTTCGGCTCAAACACCACCGAAGGACATCCCATAGTGTCCCTGCACGTGAATGCGGCAATCAGAAACGGCGTCAAGA
>NZ_JABXWD010000446.1 GCF_019173545.1 Candidatus Magnetobacterium casense
ATGCGGTTGGGATGAGCGATAAGGGATTATCTTCAGCGTGTTGTTCCATCCCCTTTGGTTTTTACTTTCCCTTCTGGCTTGATCTGCTAGGATGGAGGGTCGATTGATGAATCCATCGTGTCTCTTGCCCAGACATGGTCGCACATGGTGGAAAGGCTCAAGCTTGAATGCAGGAAAGTGTCTTATGATTCATCGGTATCGTATCATACTGTAATTACACATTAAATTCAGGTGAATACATGAACTATTCGACACATGGCAAGATTGTCTCCTTTATCTGGGGCATCGCCGACGACGTACTCCGCGACCTTTTCAAACGTGGAAAATACCCCGATGTCATCCTGCCCATGTGTGTTTTGCGACGCATGGACGCGGTCTTGGAGCCCACCAAAGCAGCCGTGCTCGACACCAAAAAAATGTTGGACGACGCAAACATTACCGAGCAAAGTGCGGCACTCTCTGCGGCATCTGGTCATGCCTTCTACAACACATCCCGGTTCACACTCCGTGACCTGAAATCTCGTGGCACCCAACAGCAACTTCTGGCAGACTTCGAGGATTACCTCAACGGCTTTTCACCGAACGTTCAAGACATCCTCAATAACTTCAAGTTTCGCAACCAACTTTCCACGCTGTCCAAAGCCGACTCTCTCGGCACGTTGATCAACAAATTTCTTGATCCGGAAATCGACCTCTCCCCTGCAGGTATCGATAACCACTCCATGGGGACCGTGTTCGAGGAGTTGGTCCGCAAATTTAACGAAGAAAACAACGAGGAGGCAGGCGAGCACTGGACACCCAGAGATGCCGTGCGACTGATGGCCAACCTCGTATTCTTGCCCGTCGTTGACCTCATCAAGTCTGGAACGTATCTGCTTTACGATTGTGCCTGCGGCACTGGTGGTATGCTCACTGTGGCAGAGGAGACGTTGCAGGTACTGGCCGGCAATCGCAAACAGCGTGTCGATTGCCATTTGTACGGGCAGGAGATCAATCCCGAAACCTATGCCATCTGCAAAGCTGATATGCTGCTCAAAGGGGAGGGAGATCGTGCCGCACGCATCGTCGGTGGAGCCGAATGGTCCACCCTCTCTCACGATGCATTTCCTGCCCACGAGTTCGACTTCATGCTCTCCAATCCACCCTATGGCAAGAGTTGGAAAAAAGATCTGGAAGCGATGGGCAGCAAGGGCGGTGTGCGTGACCCCCGTTTCAAGGTAATGCATGCGGGAGAAGAGTTATCCCTTGTCACCCGGTCCAGTGATGGGCAAATGCTGTTCCTGGCCAATATGGCCTCGAAGATGAACAACAAGTCGGCCCTTGGCAGTCGGATTGCCGAGGTCCACAACGGTTCATCCCTCTTCACCGGAGATGCAGGCCAGGGAGAAAGCAACATCCGCCGATGGATCATAGAAAATGATTGGCTGGAGGCCATTGTCGCCTTGCCGCTCAATCTGTTCTACAATACCGGTATTGCCACCTACATCTGGGTGCTTTCCAACCAAAAGCCGGAACACCGAAGAGGCAAGGTGCAGCTCATTGATGCCAGTGGCTGGTACAAGCCGTTGCGGAAAAATCTGGGCAAGAAGAACTGCGAGCTCTCAAACGAGGAGATCGAACGTATCAGCCGAACTTTTCTGGACTTTGCTGAGACACCGGAGTCCAAAATTTTTCCAAACGCCGCCTTTGGCTACTGGAAGGTGACAGTGGAACGCCCGTTACGCCTGTACAGCCAACTGTCACGTGACTCAATAGAAACGTTGCGGTTTGCTTCAGGAAACAGTGAATTGCGGGCCCGACTTTATGAGGAATTCGGTGATGGCCTGTTCACCCACTTTGCCAGCATCTCCACCACAGTGGAAAAGCAACTTACCCAACTGTATAGCGACGAAGAAGAGAGTGCCGAAGAGGATGAGGAAGGCGGCAATACCAAGAAGGAGCTGCCAGAGAAGATCAAAAAGAGACTGCTGGATCCCAAATCCTGGGAAAGAGACGGGCGTCTGGTGGAGGTCGCTGGCGTATTGCGCGACAAATTGGGAGATCAGGTTTTTGAGGACCACAACCTTTTCCGACAGCAGGTGATTCAGGCGTTGGGAGAGGAAAGCATCAAGCTGACCGCCTCTGACATGAACTTGCTCCTGAGAGTTGTCAGTTGGCGCGTCGAAACCGCCGCCCCGGTCATCGCCAAGGTACACAAACCTGCCAGGGGAGCCGGGCCAGGCAAAGCAGATCCTCTGCGGGGGCTATTCCAATCGACGGTAAACGGCCGGCCATGCCTTGTGGAGTACGAACCAGATGCTGCTCTGCGGGATACCGAGCAGGTACCCCTCTTGGAAGAAGGAGGTATTGAGGCATTCATTCGCCGGGAAGTTCTTCCCTACACCCCCGATGCTTGGATCAAGGAGGGGGCAACCAAGATTGGCTACGAGGTGAGTTTCACCCGCCATTTTTACAAGCCACAACCGTTACGCACCCTGGAAGAGATCCGGGCCGACATTCTTGCCATGGAAAAAGAGGCCGGGGTATTGTTGGATGAACTGCTGATGGGA
>NZ_JABXWD010000447.1 GCF_019173545.1 Candidatus Magnetobacterium casense
GCCTTTAATCTCTATTGTTTGCAAGGGAAAGCCTATAAAAGGATAAGTCGGTAGATTGTACTACCCGCTCCCGTTGGTCGCTAACCTTAAGTTGAGTTACCCACATGAAGTAAGAAGGAACCTAAAAAGATAATAAACGCCGTAAAGTCATGCAGGGTTTCAAAATATTTAGTTTTGTTTAATTTTAATCTGGTATCGAAAAACCTGTTAAGTTCCGTAGTAGTCCTGTAAGTTGCCCTTATGCCATTAACTACAACATCATCCCATTCATCCCTATCGATATCATGGTTACCGGGAGTGAAGAAGAACCGGTCTCTGGATAATCCTGATATCTGCATCAAGGGATTGATAAAGTTACCCTCCGCAAGTTCAAACTCATCAGCGTTGCTGCCTGCATTGACAAGGTCGCCCGTAAAGACAACGGTGTCGGGTTTGATCGATTCTATGTCGCGCAGACTGGATATATCCGCATAAAACGCACCCAAGACGATCTTGATGTCTGTAAGATGCTTACCCTCAATGTGCAAATCCGATACGTGTAATATCGCTACCTCAGACATATACAACCTCCACAATCCATAATAATGCCTCCAACGTCGTCCGTGCCTCAACGAAACAGTAACACGACGACGCCTTACTATAACACAGTTAGCCGAATGCCAGAGCCGCTGCTCCTATTAATCCGGCGTCATCGCCGAGGAATGAGCGCACTATCTGCGTCTTTGCGTATAGCTCCCTGAAGGAGCTCTCCGACGCCACCCCTATGGCCTCCTGCACGTAGATATCCCATGCCCCCGTAAGACCTCCCGTGAGAATTACCGCATCGGGACTGAAGATGTTAATAAACCCCGCAATGCCGCTGCCAAGATAACGCCCCGCCGTCTTTAATACCTCAATGGCAAAGTCATCGCCTTCCAAGGCATACTGGTAGATGTCTGCGGGCTGGATGGCGCCTCCTGTGATATGTCTGCTCATCAGCGAATCCCTGCCGCCATTGATCCCCTCCGTGACAAGCTCGACCATGGCCCTGGCAGATGCGTATGCCTCCAGACACCCAAAACTGCCGCATCCACACCTCCGCCCGCCCATCTCCACGATGACGTGACCAAGCTCAGAGGCTATCTTCAGCGGCGCCCGGTTGTAGATGACTCCACCGCCTATACCCGTGCCAAGCGTCAATAACACAAAACTATCAAACTGCCTGCCCACTCCGGCAACAGACTCCCCAAGCGTTGCCACGTAGGCATCGTTTTCCAGAAACACAGGCACCTTAAACCTGTTCCCGATAAGTTCACCCATCCGTATGTCTTCGAGCAACCTGAGGTTGGGACAGGACGTTATGCTCTTGTTATCCACGTCGATGACACCGGCTATGGCCAACCCTATGCCATGTACGTCGTCCGAAAAAAGCCGCCCGATAGAATCTATCAGGTTGTTGATGATTTCCTTGCAGGTTGGCACCTTTATCCTTTCAACGATCCTGCCATCCCTTGCCACCAATGCCACACGGAGGTTTGTACCTCCAAGGTCTACTCCTATAGTGTATGGTTTATTCATGATAAATCTTCCTTATTGTTGCTTTATGCTAACTTGTGCTGTATCTATCCCCTGGACTCTATCATAAAGGTCACCGGGCCGTCATTTGTAAGAGTCACCTGCATATGGGCACCAAAGACGCCGCTAAAGGTCTGTATCCCCTCCTGTTGCACCCGCTCTATAAACCGCTCATACAATGCGTTGGCCGCCTCCGGGGGGGCCGCCATGTCAAAGGATGGCCGATTGCCCTTACGACAGTCCGAGGCAAGCGTAAACTGCGATACCACAAGCAAAGAGCCGTCAACGTCCCGCAGCGAAAGGTTCATCCTGCCATCGGCGTCATCAAAGACCCTCAAACTGATGACCTTCCTTAGCACGTACTCCAGGTTGGAGTCGGTATCCCCGCGCTCAACGCACAGTAACAGGACAAGCCCACCTGACATGGATGCACCCGGCACACCGTCAACACGGATGGATGCACCACTGACACGTTGTATGAGCGCCCTCATTTTACCTTGTACCCGGCCCCCTCAATGGCCTGCACTAACATATCGCGTGAGAGCCGTGTATCGTCCGCATCCACCGTAGCGCGTCCTATCCCGACATCGGATGATAGCACGCCAGGCAGCGACTCTATCGCCTTTCGGAGTCGTGCAACACAGTGGTTGCAACTCATCCCGTCAATTTCAAACGTAACCTGTGACATACGTGTATGTCCTCCTTTTATTTGATCCTGCAATACAACCGGTCAACAACCTTGCAAGATACGGTTTATAATTATGCCATAACACTGCAGCATAATAAAAGTGGGTGGTCCAGGGAGCGGAGCCGTCTATTTCTTTATCTTCTTGAAGTGTGCTATATATCATCACAGAATTTTTGTATCCTCTTTATATTTCAGGGTAGCAAAAGAAAGAAAGGGGCGGCTCCGCCCCCCTTCAGAACCCCCCGCAAGGGGACCAGTCCCCTTGACCCCTTCTTGCGAAACCTTTTACCATGCTTTTTTAAGA
>NZ_JABXWD010000448.1 GCF_019173545.1 Candidatus Magnetobacterium casense
AACCACAACAAGCTAGAAGATGCGGAACTCCGGGCAGTTAGACAGTTAGATGTTGACCGGGCGATTATCTATCTCCTGGAACGTTTCAAGGAAGAGATTCTCGCTAGCCTCCAAACCCCTCAAAAGACTGAAACCCCAGGTGAGTCGGACGACTTACCTCGTTCAAGTTCATCCCCCCAGACCTGAACGGAGTAAGCTGATCTCGATACTCTCTAGTTCTTTGGGGTCGTCTATACTTTCTAGACGGCCCCCTCTGTTTGGCGGTCCTCATTTGCCCACTAATTCCCGCTTCACCTAGCCCCAAAATCTCAGGATCCACCCCTAAGAGGGCAGTCCTCAAAGCCTCCGCGTACATCGGCCTCACCGCCGGGGGCATAGTATCAAGCATTTGTTCCAACCTAGTCACTTCTAACCGCTGGTGAGACCGGTCGAAATCTTCTTGACTAATCAACTTCCGGATACTCTTCAACTCTGGAAACAACTCACCAAACTGCCGGTCGATAGCCTCCGCCTCTTTCACGTTGGAGTTCATCACCGCCCGGATATACCCCCTCTTCATATCCCGGATTCTCTCTCGATTGCTGGTCAACATCTTCATCAAGGCTTGTTCTGTTTGCTGGGCCGGACCCCCCTCCGGGATCCCCAAGCCTTGCATCACGATTTGCCCGATCGTCATATACCCAGTTAATCCCCCCTTCGCCGTATACACCGGGTATCGTCCGTCGGGAGTCACCGCCCGATAGTCTACATATTTCCTCTCCAACAACTTCGCCACTTCCGGCCCCCCCGGAATCGGCAAGTACCCTACCAGTTTAGAAAACCCAACGCCCCCCGGCATCGTCAAGGGGAGTATCCGTCGGGTCTCCTCGAATCGGAAATCCCCAGACGCCAGATCTTTTAAGGGAGCCCCCATAATGGCAAAGAACGGAGGAACCACCGGCAACGGAGCAAAAGCTCCCTCTCCTCTAAACCCCGGCATGGCCCCCATTAGCAGGCTTTGCTCTAGGTTTGTACCCACAACCTGACTCGCCACATTCGCAATCAAGTCACTCCAAACATACATCCGGGCCAACGTCCCAGGATTCGCCCCCGCCAAAGGACCCCACTTTGCCCCTAACGCCTTCGTTCCACTTCCAGCCCTCAATGCCGTCCCAGTCATAAACCCGAAGTATCTAGCCGGAAACTGCAACAACTGTCTACTTAAAGGACCCATCTTCGCCAGAAAGTGGGGCATTCCACTCAGCCCCGGCACGAACTGTGTCTCCTGTACCACCTGTCTCGCCAGAGGAATCGCCTGCTGTATAGTTAATCCCTCTTTCAAGCCCTTCTGCATCGCCGCCTCGAAAGAAGTTAACCTTACCGCCGACTCCGAAAACCCAAACATCGACATCAAAGCACTTTTAACTTTGTCTGTGGTTCTCCCGGCTCCCTGCAATCCCGGCATAGCCGACCCAACCGCTCGTTCCCAATTACCCGACAACATTCCCCCGATCGCCTCTTCCGCGATCGGCGACAGTGGTAACCCACTTTCAAAGTAGTGCGGAAAAGCCATCTTAAATGCTTTGTTGTGGTCAAACCCCTGAGACCTGGCTTCAAAATAACTTCCAGCCTTCTTCAAAGAAGACTCTATCCCTCTAGCGGTAGCGCGCCACCCCAAAAGAGGACCCGTCGTCAATGCGATTTGAAACAAGTTTCGGGCCGCTGCCGCTGGGTTTCCTCCCAACGTAGACAAGTACAGATACCCTTGTATTCCCCTCGAAAGAGGATTTACGGCGCTTGTTTCTATACTCCCCATTAACCACTTCCTCAGGGTTTTTCTAGCTCCCTCCGGTATAAGTTTCGCTGTCGGAGTCTCCAACCAGTCTGCCACCTCCACCACTTTGTTAGACCACCGCAACTGCCTAGCCGCCTGTTCCGGAGTCCACCTTCCCAATGCCGTTGGTATAATAGTAGACCGAAGCATTTCTGCACGTACCTTATCTCCCCCCGGAGCCATAAATTTCGTGTAGGCGTTCAACAATTTAGCTCCATTACCTCTCAAGGTCCATGCTTCCGTCGCGGCAATTCCTTTCACATACGAGGATAACGTCTGATCCCCCCGCATCGAATACTCCAAGATTGGTCTGTACTTCCCCCCACTCTCAAAAGCTCGCAGATGGGACTCTTGGAGTTTTTGGGCCACCTTCTCGTAAGCCCCCAGTTTCAGATATTCCTTGATTTTCTCTAGGTGTTCTAACCGCGGCAACATAGCCCCTTCCCGCCTCATAACCGATGGAGAAGCCACGGCCACCATCTGTTCCAATAGCCCCCCAAAATATGGATCCGCAATGTCTATCTTCTGTCCACCCCGCGACAACACCATTTCCAAGATTTGTCTGGTATTTCTAGTCCCCACCACTGGGTAGTGAGGCATGAAATCCTCTACCCTAGTTAAGAACTCCCGAAGATCAGACCCATCCGGAGACGGCATTTTCAAATCCTTGAACCTCATCTTCGCCATTTCCGCAACCATCGGGTCCGTCGTCCCCGGCACGTTCCGCAGTT